>CAVSGB010000074.1:0-4669 GCA_963726845.1 uncultured Bacteroidota bacterium
GACTTAAAAGACAAAACAATCGAAACACTTTGATGTTTAAACCTTTTTTAATATATTTTTCAATTGTCCTGCTTATTTAGCAAAGTTCATATTACAATTACAAATATAATCCAAATCATTCAATTAATTTTGAACATTGAATGTTAATAATTATAACCTTTTGGGGGAAGTTATTATCTAATTATTAGCTAAATTCGTGCTTTTCTAATACAAATGATTTAACTGATTTATATGGCTGAAGGTGAACGAATTATAAAAATAAATATTGAAGAAGAAATGAAAACCGCTTACATAGATTATTCTATGTCGGTTATTGTTTCCAGGGCATTGCCTGATGTGCGTGATGGATTGAAACCTGTTCATCGAAGGGTATTGTTTGGAATGTCAGAATTAGGATTGGCATCAAACAGGACTTATAAAAAATCTGCAAGAATTGTTGGTGAAGTGCTTGGTAAGTACCACCCACACGGTGATACTTCAGTATATGATGCAATGGTGCGAATGGCACAGCCCTGGTCTTTAAGGTATCCGCTCGTAGATGGTCAGGGAAATTTCGGATCTGTTGATGGCGATAGCCCTGCTGCAATGAGGTATACGGAAGCTCGTTTAAAGCGTATAGCAGAGGAAATTCTGACAGATATTGACAAAAACACAGTTGATTTTCAGTTAAATTTTGATGATTCTCTCGAAGAACCTACAGTATTGCCTACGCGAATTCCAAATCTTCTTATTAACGGTGCATCGGGAATTGCTGTGGGCATGGCTACAAATATGCCTCCACATAATCTATCTGAAGTTATTGATGCTACTATTTCATATATTGATAATGCAGAGATAACTACTGATGAGTTGATGAAATATGTTAAGGGACCAGATTTTCCTACTGGTGGAATAATTTATGGCACATCAGGTATTAAAGAAGCATTTGAAACTGGAAGAGGAAGGATCATTGTTCGCGCCAAGTCTGAAATTGAAACTACTGAATCAGGAAGAGAAAAGATTATTGTTACAGAAATACCTTATCAGGTTAACAAGGCTGAACTTATACAAAAAACAGTCGATCTTATTAACGAGAAAAAAATTGAAGGCATTTCATATATAAACGATGAAAGCGACCGGGATGGTATGCGTATTGTAATAATATGTAAAAAAGAAGCTACAGCAAATGTTGTCCTTAATAAATTATTAAAATATACTCAATTACAAACTTCTTACAATGTAAATAATATTGCATTGGTAAATGGAAGGCCTAAAACACTTAATTTAAAGCAATTAATTCATTATTTTGTCAAGCATCGACATGAAGTAGTTGTTCGCAGAAGCCAATTTGAACTAGATGAAGCAGAAAAGAAAAAACATGTTCTTGAAGGTTTGTTAATTGCATTAGATCATTTAGATGAAGTTATTAAATTAATCAGGGAATCAAAAACTCCGGAAGATGCAAGAAATGGGTTAAGCGCTAACTTTGGGCTCTCTGAGATACACCCGCGCGATACTTGATATGAGGTTACAAAGTTTAACCGGAATGCAGCGGGATAAAATCAGGGAAGATTTTAATGAATTGGTTAAACAGATTGAATATTTACGGCAGGTTCTATCAGATGAACCACTAAGAATGAAGATTATAAAGGATGAGTTGAGAGAAGTTCAAGAAAAATATGGAGATGAAAGGCGTACAGAAATCAAGATGGACGAAACTGAGTTTAATCCTGAAGATTTTTATGCAAATGAAGATATGATAATTACAATTTCCAGATTAGGTTATATCAAGCGCACTCCATTGTCCGAATTTAGAACACAAATCAGGGGAGGGACAGGGTCAAAAGCCAGTACAACGAGAGATGAAGATTTTCTCGAGTACATGTTTAGTGCGACAATGCATAATACGATTCTTTTCTTCACTGAAAAAGGCAGGTGCTTCTGGTTAAAAGTTTATGATCTTCCTGAAGGTACAAAAGCTTCAAAAGGAAGGGCTGTTCAAAATCTTTTAAACATTGAGCCGGATGATGCTATAAAAGCTTTCATTAATGTTCCAAATCTGACTGATGCAGATTTTATAAGGAATAATTTCATTATTTTATGTACAAAGAAAGGAATAATAAAAAAGACACTTTTAGAAGCATATTCAAGACCCAGGTTAAATGGAATTATTGCAATTAATGTTCGTGAAGGTGATAGTCTGATTGAAGCTAAATTAACAAATGGTTCTAATGAATTATTGCTTGCAACCAAATTTGGAAAAGCTATTAGGTTTAATGAAAGTAAAGTGCGTTCTGTTGGCAGAAATGCTTCCGGAGTTAGAGGCGTAAGATTGTTTGATGAAAAAAATGATGAAGTTGTCGGCATGGTTTGTGTTGAAAAACCTGACACTACAATAATGGTTGTTTCGGAAAACGGTTTTGGAAAACGATCTGGCATTTCAGACTATAGAATTACAAATAGGGGAGGCAAAGGCGTAAAAACAATTAATATAACTGATAAAACCGGAAGTTTAATTGCCATTAAAGGAGTAACAGATATTGATGATCTTATGATTATTACTAAGGTTGGTTTAACAATCAGGTTTGCAATTTCTGACTTCAGGTTAACAGGTAGGGCTACTCAAGGTGTCAAATTAATAAATCTTAAAGGCAATGACTCAATTGCCGCAGTTACTCAAGTTCCTAAAAGTCAGGATGAAGAAACCAAGGAAAACGAAGAAATTGTCGATACACCAATTGAAGATTAAGTTTATTGAAATATTTTTATTTTAAATATTGAATTAACAGTATATATCTAACATGATAATTTTTATAGTTTTGCAAAAAAAATAAATATAAACCAAAAAAATATTTACTAATTATGAAAAAAGCTATTCTGTTAGTTTTGGCTATTGCAATGACAATTTATGTCGGAGCGCAAAAGAAAATGATCAACGCTGCTCAAGATGCACTTGAGAAAGGAGAACTTGATAAAGCATGGGAGTCTATTCAAACAGCATTAAATAATGACGAAACCAAAGCTTTACCTAAAACATGGCTTGTAAAAGGTAAAATACTTCAAGCTATTGGAAAATCTACGGATGCTAAGTATTCCTCTCTTTCAGAAAATCCGGCTGTGGAAGCTTTTGCAAGCTACCAGAAAGCAATTGAATTAGATGCCAAGAAAAAAGTCAGTAAAGAAATTGATTTGCAGCTATTGGATTTATCAGCTGTCGCTGCCAATAAAGCCATTGCAGCTTTTGATTCAAAAAACTTTGATAGGGCACTTGAGTTATTTGAACTTATTTTAACTATCGAAGCTAACCCGATGTATAATAATAAAATTGATACTGCTATGATTTTTAACTGTGGCCTGGCTTCACTGAATGCAAAAAAATATGACAAAGCTATTGATTATTTTACCAAAGCCGCTACATATAAATATGGGGGAGGCAATACTTATTCTTTAATTAAAAATGCCTATATGGCTAAAGGTGATACTGTTAATGCTCTCGCTACAATGAAGACTGCCTTTGAAAATTACCCAAATGAACTTACAGTAATAGTTGACCTGATCAATTTCTATTTACTTAACAGTCAGGCTGAACAAGCAATGACTTATCTGAATAAGGCAAAACAAAAAGAACCGAACAATGTTTCATTTCTGTTTGCTGAAGGTACTCTTCGTGAGAAAATGAACCAACCGGATAGTGCTTTTGTTGTTTATACAAAAGCAACACAAATTGATTCTAATTATTTTAACGCTTACTACAATATTGGTGTAATGTTCTATAATAAAGCTGTAAAGCTTTTCGATGCAGCAAGTAATGAAAAGGATGACGCTAAATATCAGGAACTTCAAAAGCAGGGTGATGAAGAATTAAAAAAATCTTTACCATATATGGAAAAGGCCCATAAAATAGACCCAAAAGATAAAGTAGCCGCAGAAACTTTAAAAGGGCTATATTTCAGATTGCAAATGAATGATAAACTCAAAGCATTGAAATTAGAGATGGGCTGGTAAATTGTTAAACTTTAAAAGGAGGGTAAAATCTTCCTTTTATTTTAATTTATCTATTTAACATAATATAAATTATAGGACATTAATATTATTTAGAATTGCAGAAAATATCTATAATCTAAAGCAAAAAATAACATTATATCAAAATAATTTCCTATAACTTTAAACATCAAATTATTTACTTCTGGAAATAATAAATTATTGAATCGTTTAAAAAATTTTTAATTGTATTTTTATCCTGTAGAAAGGGGCGGCCTGATAGCCCTGCGCCGTGCCCGCCAATATCCCGAGCAGCACGAATCCGACGTGCGAAATGGTCGAATAGGCCAGCATCCGCTTGATGTTGGTCTGCGCGATGGCGACGATGCTGCCGATCGCCATCGAGAGCACCGCCAGCACCACCAGCATCTGGCTCCAATCCGGCTGCGAACCCGCCAGGGCCTCCGGCAGCACTCGCATGATGAGCGCAAAGGCGGCGAGTTTGGACGCGGTGCCGATGAACAGCGTGACGCAGGTTGGAGAGCCCTCGTAAACGTCCGGGATCCACATGTGGAACGGTACCGCACCCAGCTTGAACCCCAATCCGACGATGAGAAACGCGATGCCGAACAGCAGGCCGACATTGCCGCCGAGGCCGCCCTGCACCGTGCCGGCGATCGCCGCCAGCTCCAGATTGCCCGTGACTCCG
>CAVSGB010000075.1:0-4157 GCA_963726845.1 uncultured Bacteroidota bacterium
ACCAGAGAAGAACAAATTACGCTGATGACATTGTTTGCAATATTTCGTTCTCCATTAATGTTCGGTGGTAATTTGCCCGGCAACGATGCTTTCACTCTGTCGCTTCTTACAAATAAAGATGTTTTGAAAGTGAATCAGCTTAGTACAAATAATAAACAACTTTTCAGGCATGACGACCTGGTTGCATGGACTGCTGATGATCCAACTTCCGGCGATAAATATCTTGCCCTTTTCAATGCCCGGGATCAGGAACAGATTGTCGAAAGCAAAGCAATTTGGGAAAGCGAAATTATTTCTGCAAAAACCGTTGGACAGAGTGTTGATGTGAGTGTAAATATTTCGGATGCAAAGAAACTCTATTTGGTTGTTTCCGATGGTGGCAACGGAAATGGATGGGACCATGCCGATTGGATTGACCCGCTGCTGACCGGGCCAGGCGGCAAATTTGACCTTACCGGGCTTAAATGGATAAAAGCCACTGCCGGCTGGGGTAATCCAACATTAAACAAATCGGTTGCCGGCAATACTTTAAACATAGGTGGAAAAAGCTATTCAAATGGAATAGGTACACATGCAACTTCGGTTATTGAGTATGATATTCCGGAAGGGTATAATCTTTTTTCTGCGAAAGCAGGTCTTGACAGTGAATGTGTTGAACATACAGAAGGCGCTACCGTGAAGTTCCTGGTTTTTACCCGGACCCTTCCGGAACAATCCCGGCCGATTCGGTTAAAATCCCTGTTAATTTGGAACAACTGGGATTGCGGGGTGCATATACTATTAAGGATTTATGGAGCAATAAAAACCTTGGAAATTTCAATGACGAATTTGCACCTTTTATTAAGCGACACGGAGCCGGACTATACAGAATATCTGCTACTAAATAGAAAAGGGAATTTCCGGGCTTGCCGAAAAAAATTACTTGTAAATTTCTTCTTCAGTATGGAAATTGTCAAATATCACTGAAGTTTTAAGATTATTTTTATCTACAGGTACCGGGTTTAAAAGGAAAGCAGAAACTTCAGTTTTGCCGTTAAAGACGGTAGATGTAGTATTAAAAGGGATATCGCCCAATAACCCGGAAGTGAGAAGTACGGCCCTGTCTGCCAATGTTCTGATTGGTTTAAAAATTGTCAGGATTTGTTCGCCGGATACCAGGTTCCTGCATGCCTGTAAATCTGCATCTTGTCCGGTTACCATTACTTTTCCTGCCAATCCTTTTTTCTCAAGGACTTTTATTATCCCATAAGCAAGTTGATCGTTTCCTGCGAAAATAACATCTGGTTGCGGATTGCCTTTTTCAAAATAATTATTTATAATATTTATAGCCTCCTGTTCATTCCAGTTGTTTGTAAAAGTATCGCAGACTATTGATATTGAATTTGTTTCAATATAAGGTTTAAGTATTTTAATAATCCCTTCATGCACGTAATAAGCATTTCTGTCGGAATTCGGCCTCCTATATAAACGAATTTCCCTTTCTTTATTCGTATTGTCGTATATATTGCCATTATTTTTCCTACCATTTCATTGTCGTATGAAATATATAAATCTAAATCGCAATTCATGATGATACGGTCGTAAGCCACAACCTTGATACCTTTTTTATGGGCTTTTTCAATTATTGGTGCAGCCAGGTAAGCATCGACCGGAACAACAACGATTGCTTTGACCCCGGATTTTATCATATCCTCGGCCTGTTCAATTTGTGTGTTTTGATTATTTTCTGCATTTGCAACAATTACATCAATACCATTTTCTTTGGCTGATGCAAGGAAGAAGTCCCTGTCTTTCAACCAGCGTTCAACAGATAAATCGGCCAATAATAACCCAATTTTGTATTTTCCACTCTGGCAAAATACATTTGCAAAACAAACAAAGGATGACAATAGTATCAGGAATAATATAATATTAGATTTGTAACTCAACATTTGGAAGGCTTTGATTTTTTTTGAAATTCAATTAAAATAAAGCTAAATCTGGTTTTTGAAATGGTACTAAAGTAAAGTTAATACAAATATGGAATTCTTGTGCTTTAAGTAAGTTGTAATTTTTCTATTATTTATTAAAAATATAAAATAAACTAAATCGAATGACGAATAAAAGAAAGGGAAATCTAATTATCTTTATTTGCCGATAAGCTTGTATATTTATTCCAATTTTCATTTAACCTGTTATGGCTTTGTGGAGAAAATTTGTTTTTATTTGTATTTCCGCAGGGTACTGTTATTTGCTGTTTTCACAGAACCATTCTAACATTTTTTCGGATGCAGAATATTATCTGGCTGCAGAAGATTATAAAACTGCGCTGCCTTTATACAATGAACTTCTTGAACGCGATACGGCAAATTCTAATTTAAATTACAAAGTAGGATTTTGCTTGTATAATCTGCCTATGAAAGAGAAAGAAGCATTGAAATATTTTAAATTAGCTGTAAAGGATGTCACAAAAAAATATCATGAAGGCTCTGAACATGAGAAAAAAGCCCCTGTCGATGCATTGTTTTATTATGCAAAGTTACTCCAGCTTACTGAAAAGACAAATGAAGCCCGCGATTTTTATGTTCAATATCGCGAAAATATAAATGTTAAAGAAGTCGCAAGTATCGATTATGTAAACCAATTAATCCGTTCGTGCGACATAGCAGAAGAATTGCGAAAAGCCCCAGTTCCAATCATTGTAACCCGCCTTCCTGAACCAATTTCTTCTGCATTTTCGGATTATAAAGCAGTTTTCAATGGAAACGAAACTTCTGTTGTTTTTATGTCGGACAGGAATGGTTTCCCTGGAATATTTTGGTCTGAAATTGAATCTGGTAAATGGCAGCTTCCAGTTGAAATTACAACTGATCTGGAAATAAAGGATAAGTATTCTATATGTTCTTTATCGGCAGATGGGACCAGGTTATATGTTCAAATTGGCGATGAATATATCAGCAATTTATATGTTGCCGTTTTCGATGGTACAAAATGGGGGAAATGCAGAAAATTAAACAGAAATATAAATTCTTCCCTCTATACAGACCCATGCCTGCGAGTCGCCGGATGGGAAGCAACTCTATTTTACGAGTAACAAAAAGGATGGATTTGGGAATCTGGATATTTATGTTTCAACACTGGATTCAAAGAATCAATGGGGACCGGCGAAAAATCTGGGTAATACAATAAATACACCATTTAACGAAGAAACACCTTTTATTTCAAACGATTCACAAACTCTTTTTTTTAGTTCCCAAGGCCACTATAATATGGGTGGTTATGATATATTTATTTCACATCGCATCTCGGAAAATGAATGGAGCGAGCCTCAAAATATAGGTTATCCTATCAATACATCAGACGATGATTTGTTTTTTGTCCCTTCCAAAATACAAGGCAAGGGATATTATTCATTGAAACCTGATTCTGTTTCGCATATTTCATTAATTACCTATGGAAAAATTCAGGAAGAAAAACTTTTTAATTTGCATGGAACACTTACTTTTTCTGATGATTCGCGAAGTATGGAGAATTCTGAAATCTCAATTTTAAAAGAATCGGGCGACACATTAAAACACTTAAAACCCGGCAGAGAAGGTGAGTATTCATATCCGCTAAGGCCAGGTTCATATATTGTAGGTTTTGATGCTAAGGGATATTCAACTTATAAAAAGCAGGTTTATATTTCTGAAAACAGCCAGTCACAGGATATTATTGTCAACGGAAACCTCAATCCAATTGCTGTTGAAAGAGGCGAATACATCACAATACATAGTATTTTATTTGACTATAATTCCGATACGATTAACAGGGAGGCAAGTTTAATGTTGGAACGCCTTATCCATATTATGAATACAAACCCGGAGCTTTCGCTTGATATTGCAGGCCATTGCGACAGTAAAGGAGATTTCGGTTACAATAGAAAACTTTCGCTTCAGCGTGCCCGGGCAGTTGCAAATTATTTTATTTCACATGGAATTGAGCCTTCGAGGTTCATTACCCATGGGTTTGGCGATGTTCTTAAAATTGCTAAAAATACTAAAGCGGATGGCTCCGATAACCCGGCTGGAAGAAGGTTTAACCAAGGGTCGAAATCCGGGTTGTTAATTACGACGAATCCAAAATAATAGTTGAAGAACCTGCTATTCCACAAAATTTGAGAATTCAGGAAAATTATG
>CAVSGB010000076.1:0-5798 GCA_963726845.1 uncultured Bacteroidota bacterium
TGACTAAGGCTTTATATCCCATTTCAGCAATCCAGTCGCCAATTTCGTTGTTGTAAATAAGCTCTGTATTCCTAAATACGGTCGGTTTCTTTTTAAATAATTTGAATATTTTTTCGTCATGTTCTTTTACCTGACTTTCAAATTCCTCCCTGTTTATTAACGATGCTAAGGAATGGGAATAAGTTTCGGAAAGAAATTCGACACTTGGAGACTGTGCCAGTTTTTGAAAACTTTCAAGAACATCGGGAGCATACAATTCAAACTGGTCTAAAGCAGTCCCTGAAATAGAAAAGGCAACTTTAAACCTCGACCCATATTCTTTAATAATGTCGAGCAGGATTTTATTTGTTGGAAGAAAGCTTTTAGATGCTATCTTTCGTAAAATACTCTCATTAGAATAATCGTCATAATAATAATGGTTGTTCCCTATTTCAAAGAACCTGTAACGTTTGAACCGAAATGGCTGATGTACCTGGAAGTATAAGCAAATGGTTTTCATTATTTAATAGGTTTTATTGATTTTATAGTGATTTATAAATTTCCCGGACATGTCCGGCAGAAGTTTCCCATTTCAATTTGTCGACTTCTTCTTTACCAAATTTCTTAAACATTTTAGAAAGAGCAGGATAGTTAAGAATCCCATAAATAGCGTCAGCCATAGCATCTATGTCCAGAAATCGATTTTAATAGCATGGTTTAAAACTTCTGCAACACCTGATTGTCTAGAAATAATTACGGGAACATTCGACTGTATGGCTTCAAGTGGTGAAATCCCAAAAGGTTCAGAAACTGAAGGCATAACATAAACATCGCTGATAGAGTACATTTGATAAACGTCGTCGCCGGATAGGAAACCTGTAAAATGGAAGCGGTTCGAAATTCCCAGGTGTGCCGTACGAAGGATCATTTTATTCATCATATCGCCGCTGCCGGCCATTACAAATCGGACATTGTCCATCTTTTTAAGCACTTTATATGCTGCTTCAACAAAATATTCCGGTCCTTTCTGCATCGTAATCCTGCCTAAAAATGTAACAATTTTATCGCTAATGCCTTTTCGGATCGATAATTTATCGAGATCTGAAAACGGTTCAACAGCATTATAAACTGTAACTATTTTTTCAGGATTTATACCATATTTTTCAATAACTATATCCCGTGTCCAGTTGCTGACAGTAATTATTTTGTCGGCAACATCCATTCCGTGCTTTTCAATTTCGTAAACGCGCGGGTTTACTTTACCACCGCTACGGTCAAAATCTGTGGCATGTACATGAATAACCAAAGGTTTCCCTGAAACTTCTTTTGCAGCAATGCCGGCAGGATAGGTTAACCAGTCGTGCGCATGGATGACATCGAATTCGTTTTCAAGGGCAATTGTAGATGCAACGATAGAATAATTCATTATTTCGGCATACAGATTTGCACCGTATTTGCCTGTAAATTCAAAACGGCCTTCAAAATCTCCCTGAATTACTCTTTGGTTGTGTGTTTCGTACTTTTTTATCAGGCTGAAATATTCTTCAGGCCCGGTATATGGAATCAACAAAGAATCGACTTCAATCAGGCTCAATTCCTGTTCAAAACCTTTTAAGCTGATATTCCTTTTACTGACATGGACATCGGATGCGCCAATAATACGTACCGCGCTCTGATCTTCATCGCCAAATGCTTTAGGTACTACAAAAAGAACCTCGACATCCTGGTATTTGGATAGCCCTTTGGTCAAACCATAACAAGCCGTTCCCAATCCACCTGATATGTGCGGAGGAAACTCCCAGCCAAACATTAAAACTTTCATATTTTTATATTTAATTCTTTTCTTTTATGTCTAAATATACCGGACTCCGGACTCCGGATTCCGATAAAAAAAAATTATGTTATCTCTAATTCCTCAATCATTTTTCCCATCATTAAAAGTGCAGCAACGCTCCAGGCTTGTGAAATTGCCCCTCTGGGCTGATGAGGTGGGTTGCCATCGAATATTTCGGCAATTGAGCCAATTCCATATTCAACCAAATGGGGTTCGAACCCTTCATAAATCTGCTTCATTAAAGCTAACCCCGACTTTTTGTATATTTTAAGATAAGCACTGCAGAAAGGCAACAACAACCAGGGCCATACGGTTCCCTGGTGGTATGCGCTATCACGTTTTTCCTGGTTGCCTTCATAAATTCCTTCGTAGCGCGGATCGTTCGGGCTAAGTGTACGTAAGCCACGCGGTGTAAGAAGTTCATTCTTTACAATATCAATAACTGAACGTTTAATATCGTCTGAAACAGGGCTGTAATCGAGTGCAGCAGCAATGATTTGATTGGGCCTAACTGACCAGTCTTTTATATCACCATCAACATAGTCTGCCAGATACCCTTTTTCTTCATCCCAGAAAGTTGGTACGAAATTGGACTCGAAAAGTGAAATGACCGGCTTCCATTTGCCAATGAATTTTGAGTCTTTTGCAAGTCTTGCCAGTTCAAGGCTGAACTGAACAGCATTATACCAGAGTGCATTTATTTCTACATCATATCCCATTCTTGCTGTAACTGGTTTTCCCTGAACTACAGCATCCATCCATGTTAACGCGTGGCCTTGTTCCCCTGCCCATACAAGGCCGTTTTCGTGCATTTTAATATTGAAGATACTTCCATTCCTGTATGATTCCAGAATTGCTTTCATGGGTTTTGAATATCGCTCCCAAACATCAAGCCCATTCTCACAACATTTAACCAATTGTTGCAGCGACCAGAAAAACCAAAGTGGCGCATCAACAGAATTAAATGCCGGGTTATTGTCGCTTCCAGTATTCGGGAATAAGCCATCCTTCATTCGCAGGATCATTGTATCGACAATAGCTTTAAATGTTTTTTCATCTCCAATGGCAAGTGTCAGCCCGGGCAAAGAAATAAATGTATCGCGTCCCCAGGTTCCAAACCATGGAAAGCCTGCAGTAATTTCAGTTTTTTTATCTTTTTTAACTACAAATTGATGTGCCGCATTTATCAGGCAGTCTTTAAAACATTCCCGGGGCCTTCGATCGAGCAGTTCTTTTGCAAATTTCCTGGCTAATGTATTGGGTACTGCTTCTTTCAGGCTTACCGAAATATAAATTGTTTCTCCTTTTTTAATTGACAGTTCGAAATAACCGGGTACAAATAAATCTTCTGAATAGTCGTATCCTCTGGCTTGTTCTTCAGAATATTCAATATTATAATGCCAGTCAGGGGCTGAAATGAATTCCGATTTCTTAGAGAATTGAATAAATAATGCCGGGTATCCTGTATACATGCGTGTTTTAATGCCACTTGGCACTGCATCGGCCCTGGTATTAACAAACAGGTTGGCCTTACTCAGGCTATGATAATTGCGAAAAGCAAGAAAAGGCATAAACTTTAATTTTGTCTGCGAATGTGCGTCTTCAAGAGTATATTTCAATATTAACTGCTCTTCTTTTGCAACCAGCACCGATTCCTTCGTTAAAATAACACCTCCAACCCTGTATCGGGTCATTGCAACTTTCTCGACCTCGAATTCACGAACATATTTATGCCCTTTTGGATAATAAACGTCTCCTGGAAATTTGTGAATTCCCAGGTTAAATTCAGCATCGTGTTGAATTACCGTAAGATCCATGCTTGATAGCAGTACGTGTTTTTCCCCGTCAATTTCTTCAATGGGGCAAACTAACGAACCATGATATTTGCGGGTATTACAACCGATGATTGTGGAACTTGAATAAGAGCCGGCACGGTTCGAACGAATAGTTTCTTTTCTTAACGAATATTCGAGATTTACCAATTGAGACTTGTCAAATTTTAAATAGCTCATATTTTGATGTTTTTTTGTTAAATTTTATTATAAATCAATGACTTTCAAGATAAAATTTCATCTTACAAGTTACACATAAAAATGTTAAATGTCAATAGCCGCATTTGGGTTTAATTTTATTAACAAATAAAATACTAACCATCAAGGGTAAATTAAGTTTATATTAAATGAAATTTACCTACAATACAAATATCTGAATTTAAATCAACTTAATCAAATAATCATATCAGACTTGAAGCTGTAAGAAAAAATAACTTATATTTAAAACATCATATTGTTTTTCATTCAATTATGGTTTAAAATATTACATTCCAACCCGATGAAATGTAAATTATTGATTTACCTTTTTTGTATGTTTAAATTAAATTTGAGATGACTTGTCAGGTTAAAAATTGGATTGGTCAAAATATAACTTAACCTAATGTTGTTTAGTCTTATTTAACTAAAAAATGCGATTATTGGAAATAAGAAATAAATTTGTCCTTCCGTTAATTGTAATAATTTATGATTATAAAGCCCCAATTTTTTGCAAAAGCAAACTCAATAGTAATAATATTGACAATATGGGTATTCCGTCATTCCTTTAAAAATTAATTTCATTATGGTGAAAAATTTTATTCTCTTCGTTCTAATTGTGCTGATGATAAGTTCGTGCGGATTTAGAAAAAAAATTAAAGTTCAGGGTCAGTTAATTAATACTGCGAACGAATATATTTATCTCAAAGAAATGTCATCAACCGATGTTTTTACCGTCGATTCAGCTAAAATCAATGCAGATGGGGAATTTACCCTTAGAGGTGAAAGAGATAAACCGGCATTTTATTCGCTTTATCTTTCAAAAAACAATAACATAACCCTGATAATTAAACCTGGTGAAAAATTAATTATTTCAGGCGATGCAAAAGACTTAGTGCATACTTATTCCGTTGAAGGGTCAAAAGATTCTCAATTAGCAAAAGAATTGAATGATAAAATAAATTCAACATTGGTAAGGATTGACAGTCTTGGGAGAACTTATCGTGATAGCATACATAGCCATAATATACTTGTAATCAGGGCAAAATGCGATTCAACTTACGAAGTAATTGTTAATGAACACCAGAAATATAGCGAGGCATTTATTAAAACAAACCTTCATTCTTTGGCCAGCCTAATGGCGCTATATCAACAATATTCCCCAAAGCACTCAGTTTTTAATCCGGCAGAGCATTTCGAATTGTTTAAAATGGTCGATTCTGTGATGATGATAGATTATCCAATTACTGATGCAACGCAATCGTTGCATAAACTCATCGGGGATGTCGCCGACAGGAACAAGCAGCAGGCCGAAACAGAAAAGAAAGTTGCTATTGGGGCAGTCGCGCCGGAAATTGTCCTTCCATCACCAAAAGAAGAAATTGCCAAACTTAGCTCAACACGCGGGAAATATGTGTTGCTCGATTTTTGGGCATCGTGGTGTAAACCTTGCCGGCAGGAAAACCCGAATCTCGTAAAAGCTTTTTATAAATACAGGTACCAGGGTTTCGATATTTTCCAGGTTTCGCTCGACCGAAACAAAAACTCCTGGATTAAAGGCATCCAGGATGACCATCTGGCCTGGACGCAAGTAAGCGATCTGAAAATGTGGGATTCGCCGATAGTTACGCTCTATGGAATTCAGGGAATCCCACACAACCTGCTATTGGCCCCGACCGGTAAGATTATCGCGAAAGATTTACTGGGCAGCGATTTGGCAATTAAATTAAAGGAGATTTTTAAATGGTAGGATTAATAAACCAAACTATATTTTTTATCCTGGTTCAAAACATGAACATAAATAGAATTAAATATTGTTTTCAAAATCCGCATCATCAAACTCCCTCTCCTTTGGAGAGGGTTGGGGAGAGGCTCTAAATTCATTCCTGTAATTCATAAAAAAATGACAAAACAATTTCTAAAAAAATCTTTCTTTTCTGCTTTTGTACTGTTGCTTT
>CAVSGB010000077.1:0-8658 GCA_963726845.1 uncultured Bacteroidota bacterium
CATTGTTATTTCTTCCCAACTACCCAACTACTCTCTACACAACTACACAATTGTCATTTTGTCAGCAAAAAATTACTGGCATAGCATTTGAAAAACCTGCCATAGTAAATTAATTGTCAAATTTAAAAATATATAGCTATGCAAACCGGAAAGATTGGGGTTACAACGGATAATATTTTTCCCATAATAAAAAAATTCCTTTATTCAGATCATGAAATCTTTTTACGCGAAATTGTTTCAAATGCAATTGATGCAACACAAAAACTTAAAACCCTTGCCAGAGCTGGAGAATTTACTGGCGATACTGAAAACTTAAAAATTTCGGTAAGTGTAGATCCGAAGAAGAATACAATTACAGTTTCCGATATGGGAATTGGAATGACCGAAGATGAAATCGATAAATTCATCAACCAGATTGCATTTTCGAGCGCTGAAGAATTTCTTGAAAAATACAAAAACCAGGCAAATGCTATTATTGGCCATTTTGGATTGGGTTTCTATTCAGCCTTCATGGTTTCGAAAGAGGTTGAGATAATAACCAAATCGTACAAAGAGGGTTCAAAAGGGTTGCGATGGGAATGTGACGGAAGCCCTGAATATAAATTAGAGGAATATAATAAGGAAACTGTTGGAACTGATATCATAATGCACATCGATGACGAATCGAAAGATTTTGCAACTGAACACAAAGTCAATGAGCTATTGAAAAAGTACTGCAAGTTTCTTCCTGTTCCTATCGTTTCCGGGAAGGTCAAAGAATGGAAAGACGGCAAAGAAATTGAAACCGATAAAGACAATCAAATAAACAATACATCGCCTGCATGGACACGCAAACCGGCCGATTTGAAAGATGAAGATTATATGTCGTTCTATCATGAACTTTATCCAATGGCCGAAGATCCTTTGTTTTACATTCACCTGAATGTCGATTATCCTTTCAACCTTACCGGTATTCTTTATTTTCCAAAAATTAAAAATAATTTGGAAATGAACCGCAACAAGATTCAATTGTACTGCAACCAGGTTTATGTTACCGATTCAGTTGAAGGAATTGTACCCGATTTTCTGACATTGTTGCACGGTGTATTGGATTCACCTGATATACCGCTTAACGTTTCACGTAGTTATCTTCAAAGCGACCAGAATGTAAAAAAAATATCTGGCCATATTACCAAAAAAGTAGCCGACAGGTTGCAGGAAATTTATACCAACAAACGCGATGAGTTTGAAAAGAAATGGGACAACCTCAAATTATTTATCGAATATGGGATGATTACCGATGAGAAATTTTATGAAAGGGCTGAAAAATTTGCATTATTCAAAAATACAGAAGAAAAATATTTCACTTTCGAAGAATATGAAAAAATAATAAAAGAGAACCAGACTGATAAAAACAAAAACCTCATATACATTTATACTAATGATGTTGATAAACAGTACACCTTTATTGAAGCTGCCAAATCTAAAGGTTACGATGTATTGTTGATGGATGGACAGTTGGATACTCATTTTATTAACAGCATAGAATCAAAATTCAAAAATTCGCGGTTCAGCCGTGTCGATGCAGATGTTATAGACAATTTAATACAGAAAGACGATAAAAAAGAATCGAAGCTCACTGCTGAACAAAAAGAAAGCCTTACACCAGTATTTAAAAGTGTTCTCCCTGAAAGTAGCAATTTTCATGTAATGTACGAAGATTTATCGGAAAACGATGTTCCCGCGCTTATTACGCAAAGCGAATGGATGCGCCGCATGAAAGATATGTCGGCTATGGGAGGCGGAATGAATTTTTATGGCGAAATGCCGGATAGTTTCAATTTAGTAATTAATTCCAATCATCCGCTTACAAACAGAATTCTTTCTGAAACTGAAAGCGCTGTTGGAGCCGAAGTGAATAAGCTCAATGATGAATTAAAGCAGCACGAAAAAGAGAAGAACGATCTTCAGGAGAAAAATAAAAAGAAAAAAGACGAAGAAATCCCCCAGGCTGAAAAAGATATTATAAAAGACTTGGAAAAACATATTGATGAACTTGAAGACAAACGAAACAAAGTACTTGCTGAATATGGAAAATCGAATAAGCTTGCAAAACAGCTTACTGATTTGGCCTTGCTTGCAAATAATATGTTGAAAGGAGAAGCATTGAATAATTTCGTAAAAAGGAGTGTTGAACTTATAAAGTAAATCAGGTTGAAATTACAATTTTAAAGCCTGTCTTATTAGGAATGACAGGCTTTAATTTTTGACAATAATCAGTAAGAAAATTATTTTTCGTATTCAAAAACATCACCCCAGCCTTCTCCTTTTGGAGAAGGGGTTAGGGGCTGAGTTAGTAATGTCTTTTCAGATTCAACTTAAAAAATGTACTAAAACCATTATCTTTACCAACTTTAAAAAAATTATATGTATAGCTTGTTTCGTAAAGAAATCGGAAGTTTTTTTAGTTCAATTACCGGATATTTGGTAATTGTAGTTTTCTTGCTCGCAAACAGTCTTTTTTTATGGGTATTTCCTGGCAGTTATAATATTATCGACAATGGTTATGCTTCGCTCGAACCCTTATTTATAATTTCTCCCTGGGTTTTCCTGTTCTTGGTTTCGGCAGTAACAATGAGGACTATAGCCGAAGAAAAACGTATGGGAACACTTGAATTGCTTATTACCCGGCCGCTAACTGAAATGCAAATTATTTTGGCTAAATATTTTTCTGCAGTGTTTCTTGTATTGTTATCATTAATCCCAACGTTTATTTTCTTTCTATCAGTTTATTTATTGGGAAACCCGGTTGGAAATATTGATATAGGTGGTACCTGGGGTTCCTTTATCGGGCTGTTTTTCCTTGCTGCAATTTATGCTGCAATCGGGATTTTTTCTTCGTCGATAACCGACAACCAGATCGTTGCTTTCATTATTTCAATTATTCTATCGTTGTTTTTATATATTGGTTTCGACATGTTGGCTTCACTCCCTTTTTTTACTTTTAAAGAAGGCTTTGTAGCTTCCCTGGGAATTAATGAGCATTATAAGTCGATAAGCCGTGGGGTATTAGATTCTCGCGATATTATTTATTTTACCGGTGTTGTTATTATATTTTTGTTGTCGACAAAATTGTCATTGCAAAGCAGGAAATGGTGCTGATGTACTAATATGCTGATGTGCTGATGTGCTGATGTACTGATGTGCTGATGTGCTGATGTGCTGATGTGCTGATGTGCTGATGTGCTGATATGCTGATGTGCTGATGTGCTGATGTGCTAATTAAAAAATTTGAAAATTTGCTAATGATAAAATTTGAAAATGTATTGGTGTTTAATTTGTTATTTTTATAATGAAATTATTTCGAAAAGTACATTTTTACTCCCCTTTAGGTGTTTGGGGCAAAAATGAGATTAACACTTTAGATTTATAGAAATACGATTGTATTGTTATTTTGCGCTCTTTGCACCTTTACTTTGCGATACTTTGCGTGAAAATATTTATACGAAAATTGAAATAAACAAATGAACCGAAAAAACATCAGGTTTCAGAATTTATCGAACTTTGGTTTACTATTGGCAATTATAATAGTTTCCTGTTATATCGCCTCATTTGTTTTTTTTCGTATTGACCTTACACAAGAAAAACGATATACAGTTTCTGAAGTCAGTAAACAAGTTTTAAAGTCAATCCCAGATGAAGTTTTAATAAAAATATACCTCGAAGGTGACTTACCTGCAGGTTTTAAACGGTTAAACAAATCTGTCCATGAAATTTTAGATGAGTTTAGGGTTTATGCCGGAAAAAATATCCAGTACCAATTTATCGACCTATACGAAAACCCTGATAAGAATGCTTTCAGGGCTTTGATAAAAGACCTTTACGACAAGGGATTGCAACCAACAAATGTTAAAATAAAAGACCAGAAAGGCGGATATTCTGAAAAAATGGTTATTCCCGGCGCACTCATTTCTTATAACAGGATTGAATTGCCAATTAACCTGCTGAGCAACAATCCCGGCCTTTCCGGCGAAGAAAACCTGAACAATTCGATTCAGGAACTCGAATACACCCTTATCAATTCAATTCATAGTATTACAAATACCAAACTTGAAAAAATTGCATTTCTCGAAGGTCAAAGCGAATTGGATCAATACCAGACAGGCGATATTATGCGTGAGTTAGCGAATTATTATCAGGTTGACCGTGGCCAGATAAACGGAAATGTAAATTCGCTCAAAGATTATAAATGTGTTATTGTTGCTAAACCAGAGAAAGCATTTAGCGAAGAAGACAAATTTGTGCTCGACCAATATATCATGAATGGAGGAAAAATTCTATGGTTTATCGACGCTGTACATCTTGATGCCGATAGTATTGCTCAGGGAAAAGCACTGGCTACTATTCAACAATTGAATATCGAAGACCAATTGTTCAAATATGGTATCCGTATAAACCCTGTTCTTATAGAAGATGTTCAATGTTCTCTGATTCCTGTCAACACTTCAATGAATGGCACTCAACCAAAATTTGTTCCTGCTCCCTGGTTATATTTCCCGCTCCTTTCGGGTTCACCATTTCATCCGCTGTCACGAAATATAAACCTTATAAAGTCAGAATATTGCAGTTATATTGATACGCTTGCAGCAAACGGGAAACTTAAAAAAACTGTATTATTGCAAAGCTCTAAATTTAGCAGGTTGCGAAATATACCTGATTTTATTTCACTTTCTGAAGTTAAGATACAGCGTCAGCGAAATGAATTTGACAAATCTTTCTTACCTGTTTCTGTACTTATTGAAGGAAAATTTCCATCAGCGTTTGAAAACCGAATGCTAACTGAACTTAAACTTAAAGGCAATTTTCAATTTAAAAAAGAAAGCACACCTACCAAAATGTTAGTTGTTGCAGACGGCGATATAATTAGGAACGATATTAAACAAACTGCCCAGGGAACAATGCTTTCACCACTCGGCCTTGATAAATATACTTCCCAAAGTTTTGGCAATAAAGAATTTGTATTAAATGCGGTAAATTTTCTGGCCGGTGAAGAAGGTATCATGCAGTTGCGCACCCGGGAAGTTAAACTTCGTTTGCTCGACAAGCCCAGACTTCAGGAAGAAAAACTGAAATGGCAATTATTAAATGTTTTAGGACCTTTAATCGTGGTTTTAATTTTGGGAATTGGAATTTCAATCTGGAGAAAAAAGAAATTTGCATTTTAAGCAATGAAAGGTCGCAACAAATATTACACACTTGCTTTAGCCTTGTTAATTGTAATAGCAGCCTGGTTTTATTTCTCAAATCAAAAAGAAACTTTTCATAACGACGAAGCTTCATTTGCTATGAGGGACACTTCTGAGATTTCATCTTTTCAAATTCTAAATAACAAATCTTCATTAACAATTTCTAAACAAAATAATTTGTGGCAGTTTGATAGAGGATACATTGCCAATCCTGCATTGCTGGGAATATGCTTTAAAGTTTTTTTGCAGGTAGAAATAAAATCGCCTGTTTCGAAGAATGAAAAATCCCAGATAATCGAAAATCTCAGAAAATATGGAACGGAAATAATTATATCAAGCGATAAAAAAGTACTTAGGGATTTTTATTTATGGGCCGACACATCAAGCAAGTCAATTTTTATGATCCAGAAAATTTCAGAAATCCCTTTTTTAGTATGCTTGCCATCGTACAATGGAAACTTTTCAGCCGTCTTCAGGCCAGATAAAGATTTCTGGCGTGACAGGACAATTCTTCGTTATTTACCTGGACAGATTTCTAAAATTAAAGTTGAACAACCTGACAATATTGCACAGTCGTTCGAACTTATAATTTCTTCAAATCAAAAACCTGAAATTAAAAATTTAAAAAACATTAAAATTCAAAATATTAATTCCGATGCTGTTGAAGCATATTTGTACTGCTTCAAAAATGTGAAGATTTTTAAATTTCTTAAAAAGAACGATTTGCAATATCAGGATTTAAATAATGCCCAGCCAGATTTTATTGTATCTGTTACTGAAATAAATGGGAAAACCCATACTTTGAAAACCTTTAAAAGAAAATTCCAAAATATTCAGGTAAATAAACCCGTGCAGAACTTTGATATGAATTATTGTTTTGTAACCCTCGACAACAAAGAAACTGCATTAGCCAGGTATATCGACATCGACCCGATGACAAGGGACATAGAATTCTTTACCAAAAAATAGGAAAACCGGAATCCGGATTCAGGAGAATAGGAAAAATAATAAAGTCATTGTTTCAAGTTTAATGCCTATTTTTCAGTTTTTAACTTTCTGTTTCCGGTCTCCGGCTTCCAATTTCCAGTTCTTAAAATAAATTCCAAACAATATCTTTCAAAGCAGTTTTTAATCACGAATGATTTTTATATTTTTGATAGTTCTTAAAGAAAAATAAAAAAATAGTAACTTATTTAAAATCAAACATAATGAAATTTGTAGTTTCCAGTACCGAATTATTGAGCCATTTACAGGCCATTAGCAGGGTAATCAGTTCAAAGAATACCCTACCCATACTCGACAATTTTCTTTTCAACCTCGAAGACAGCAAATTGACGATAACAGCATCAGATCTGGAGTCAACGCTTGTAACGATGATGTCTCTTGAAAATACATCGGAAGGAGGATTGTTGGCAATCCCCGCAAAGTTATTGCTCGACACTTTGAAAGAATTCCCGGAACAACCGCTTACTTTCGAAGTAAATAAAGACACAAGGGCAGTTGTGATAAGCTCGCAAAATGGAAAGTTCACAGTAATGGGACAAAACGGTGAAGATTTTCCGCAAATACCTGCAATTAAAGAAGACAAAAAAAATTCGATTAAAATTAAAGCTTCAGTTTTACTTCATGGTATAAACAAAACCCTGTTTGCGACTGCCGACGATGAACTAAGGCCTGTAATGAATGGAATTTTTATCGAAATGTCTGTTAAAGACATAACATTTGTTGCTTCAGATGCTCACAAACTTGTTCGTTACAAACGTTCCGACGTTGATAGCGACGTAAACGGGGCATTTATTTTACCAAAGAAACCAGCTTCGTTGCTAAAAACTATTTTGCAAAAAGAAGACGGCCAGGTATTAATTGAGTTCGATGAAAAAAATGCATATTTTGTGCTTACCAATTACAGATTAATATGCCGCCTGGTTGAAGGAACCTATCCAAGTTATAATTCGGTAATCCCGACAAATAATCCAAACAAACTGATCATCGACCGGTTGGAATTTTACAATACGCTCAAGCGTGTTTCAGTATTTGCTAACCAGGCAAGCAATCTTGTTAAATTGCAGATTACCGGAAATCAGATCGTTATTTCGGCACAGGATATTGATTTTTCAATTTCAGCTTACGAAAGGCTTAATTGCCAATACGATGGCGACGAGATGGAAATTGGTTTCAAATCGTCATTCCTGGTTGAAATTCTGGCAAACATTGCTTCGTCAGATATTGCACTGGAAATGTCCGATCCATCAAGGGCCGGTATTATTATCCCTGTTCAAAAAGAAAGTGAAAGTGAAGATGTATTGATGTTGTTAATGCCAATGATGATCAATGCATAAAAAGAACAAAGAATAAAGAGTTAAGAACAAAGAGTTAAGAAAATTAATTTTAATTAGATAAAAGAAACTTATAGGCCTGATTGGTTTCCAAATCCACTCAGGTCTTTTATTATAAAATAACATGGAATTATATCTGAAAAACCCTTTGATATTTCTCGACCTCGAAACCACCGGGATAAATGTTGCTTCCGATAGGATTGTAGAAATTACCATATTGAAAGTTTTCCCAAACGGAAAGGAAGAAACAAAAACATTCCGGGTTAACCCGACAATTCCAATTGACCCAAAAGCAATTGCCATTCATGGAATAACCGACGAAGACGTAAAAGATTGTCCAACATTTGTTGAAATTGCCAAAACACTTGCCAATGAATTTGAAGGTTGTGACTTTGCAGGTTTCAATTCCAACAAATTCGATTTTCCAATGCTTGCAGAAGAATTCCTTCGTGCTGATATAGATATTGATTTGAAAAAGAGAAAATTTGTGGATGTCCAGGTTATTTTTCACAAAATGGAACAAAGGACCCTGAGTGCTGCATACAAACTATACTGCAGCAAAGAGCTTACCGATGCCCATAATTCGAAAGCCGATACATTTGCCACATACGAAGTGCTGAAAGCGCAGTTAGACAAATACAATGGTTTAAAATTCGTAGATAATGCAGGAATTGCTTCAGAACCGATAATCAATGATATCGATTTTCTTGCAAAATTTTCATCTCATACCAATAATGCAGATTTTGTGGGCCGCATTGTATATGATGACAAAGGCAGGGAAATGTTCAGTTTTGGAAAAGTATAAAAACATGCTAGTAGAGGATGTTTTTAAGAAAGACCCCAGCTATTATTCCTGGATGATGAACAACGATTTCCCGCTTTATACGAAAAAAGTTCTTACGCAAATCAAATTAAGAGGTTTCAATAAATAGGTAGCAGGTAGGGTATTGGGCATTAAGTAAACTTTGCAGCAAATTCTTCAGAAATATAATTATCATAGCTCGTGCAGACTTCAGATGCAAAGCCAATACCACATTGAATTATACTTTGCCACTTCTGCGATTCAAGAGAAGCCAAATCTTTTAAAAGAATATTTT
>CAVSGB010000078.1:0-4910 GCA_963726845.1 uncultured Bacteroidota bacterium
TAGCAGACCAATTATTACCATTATTAAAGGATACATAAACTCCATTACTAGCTGTTCCCATAAAAATTTTGTTTCCACTAATTGCCAATGCTATTACACTTGTATTTTTAGGCAAGCCTTTTTCTACAAGTGACCAACTACTTCCATTATCTGGTGAAAAATATAAAATTCCAACATTAGTAGTAAAGTCAGAAGTTCCAGCAAATATTTCATTCCCATTTATAGCTAATGCATTTATATTTAGATTTGTTAATCCTGTATTGGCAGGTAACCAAATAATTTCTTTATCATTGGATACAAATACTCCACCACCATGAGTCCCAATAAAAATTTTATCTTTACTAATTACTAATGCCTCTACATTAAGATTTGTCAATCCTATGTTAACTGGAGACCAACTAATTCCTTTATTTGGCGACAAGAATACTCCACCACCTTGAGTGCCAACAAATATATTGTCACCACAAATTACTAATGCCGTAACTAAAAGATTTGTTAATCCTGTGTTTATAGGAACCCAACTGTTTCCATGATTCTTTGACAAATATACTCCACCACCCCAAATCCCTGCATAAATATTTCTTCTGCTTTTTGCAAATACATAGGCACATTTACCTGTACTTACTTGTGTCCAACAACCTTGATTATTTGTAAACAAGTATATACCACCACTGGACTTTGTTTGTTGCAACTGGCCATATGCAATGTTTATAAAGCAAAATAAAATAATTGACAATTTAGTTGTTTTCATAATTGTTGTACAAATTTGTATTTGTCCTTATAATGAAATTTAAAATATATATAATTTTCTTATTTGCTAATTTAATACGATCTCAAAACGGTAAAATCAATTGTGCACAACGGTTGAAGCTAAAATGCGTAAGGGATTTATAAGCACCAACCATCATTATTATAACAAATATATTTAAAGATTATGAAACTAACAAAACCACTTAAACCCTTATGCTTTTTAAGCTTTTGTTGTGGCCAGTTAATTTTTTATCCATTTAGGTATCAATTCATGTATCACTATTGCTTTGGCTCTCAACAGCACTCTGTTATCATCAATCAATTCACATTCTATAATCCCAGACCTTTCAGACGCTTGAAAACCTATCATTACTCTTTTATTAAGCTTTTGACCCCAATATGGTGCTAAGTAGCAATGCGCTGTCCCAGTCACAGGATCTTCAAGTACACCAACTCTAGGTGCAAAATATCTTGAAATAAAATCATAGTCTGGATTCTTAGATTTTGCGGTAATTATAAACCTTCCTAAATCCAAAGAATTTAGCAATTGAAAGTCCGGCTTAATAATTAACAATTTCTCATAATCATCGATTTCAATCAAGTATCTATTATCGTTTTTCCCAATGTAAGTTGGTCTGAATGTCAAATGCCTTTTCTAAAATCTCATTGCCGTCTGTTTTATCCACAAACAATTGAGGGAAATTTAACTCAATTTTATCACCTATTTTCTTCGCAATCAGACTGCCGCTTTTTGATTCAAATCTAATCTCAAGTTTAGAATCACAATATTGATATTCATAGAGTATATGCGCTGCTGCTATGGTTGCATGTCCGCATAGGTTTACTTCTGTTTTTGGTGTAAACCACCTAATCCTATAATTATCCTTTTGCCTAATCAGAAATGCTGTTTCAGAATAATTGATTTCACTTGCAATTTGCTGATAAAGTTCATCAGAGCATTCATTGTCTAAAATACATACTCCAGCCGGATTACCAGTAAAAGGTTTATCAGTAAATGAATCAACTGTAAATATGCGCATGTCTCATTTTTTTAATTGGCCACAACGTTCTAGGCTAACAAATGTAGGGGATTTCGTGAAAATAAACTATCCAATTGATCGAAAAGTTGACAGCGAGTGCATTCGCCTGATGCCCCACGTAAACCCCTATTTTTGTTGAGCCTTTGTTGTGGCCAGTTATTTATTTAATAATCTCAATAATTTCTGCCTCCCCAAATCTTTTCATTGCTTCATGTATCCACCATTTCTGCCCAATATTGATGAATCTTTTAATATCGAACATATTTATAAATTCTACATCGACATTTGCAGTTTCTCCAGGCATGACCAATTCTTGTTTATCAAAGGTTATCTGTCCAATATAAGTTTGTTTGAAATGACCTTTTTTATCATATTCAAATACATGATTTGGTTCTATATCCAGATTTAATACCAGTTATTCGCCCCCCATTACTAGTGTCAAATAGTATTAATCTAGCTTTTATTTTAATGGTTTCATGGTCCATTATTCTAATATTTAAGTTGTGGCCAGTTATTTTTATTTAAATCCTATTCCAATACTATCATTATAAATCAAACAAAAGTTCTCATCTGCTTTACCATACAAAACCTTAAATCCTGATAATGTCTTTACATAATCATCTAATTGTCCGTTGGTCAAATTACTTGTTGAAGATAAATCTGAAATCTTAAAAGGAAATTGAGAATTATTCGGATTTGGTGTGTGCAAAAATAAAGCATCACTTGAGCTATCTTTATCTAAAAGTATGGCATAAAGTTGAAAGTCCTTTTTTAAATCTTTAGTCTTGTCTGATAGTATCTGAAAATGGCGAAATAACTTATCTAAATGAGGTTTCCGACTTTTGAAACTATTATTACCATATCCATTCCAATCAAAATGTATATGCCAATTATCAAGCCACGTATCAGGATTTTTTAAATCTAACCAATCCATTTTATCAAAATCATTTTGAATAGCTAGGTTTCTATAATATCGTTTTAATCCTCTATGTTTTTTCATTTTTATTATTCTCTACAAAAATCTATCAACAATTGAAAATCTGTTTTTTATAATTGGCCACAACGGTTGGCGCTATAAGCATGTGGCGGGTTTCGTGGCGCTTCTCTATCAAACTGCACCAAAACTTGATGCGGGATTGAAAGTTAAATAACCGTATAAACCCCGCCATTGCTTATGAGTGCGTGTTGGCGGTAGTGCTTTATTTATATTTTATTGAAATTTCCAAATGACCTCCAAGTCCAGAATTAATAATCCTTTGTAAAGTAGAAAATCGAATATCTTTTAAATCTTTCTCCAATTTTGATATATAAGATTTATTTGTTCCTGATAATTCTGCCAATTTTTCTTGCGTAAGTCCCTTTTCTTGTCTTGCCTGTTGAATCAATAAGCCGAGTTTGAATGCTTCATATCCAGATTCAAACTTATCACGTATTTTTGTCCCAGTTTTTCCAATTTTTTTATCAATAAATTGGTCAAGACTTGTAAGATTATTATTTGTTTTCATAGTACTCATTTTTAATTTTAATCGCTCTTTCTATTTCCTTATTCGGCGTTTTTTGTGATTTTTTCTGAAATCCATGTCCAACTACAACAAGATTATTTGAATCAAAAAAAACAAAAAATCCTATAAATATTACTGCCAACCTGAATCCGAATTTCATATAGTCCATCAGTATTTTCAAGATGCTTTAGATAATTTTCAGGCACCCTATCTAAATCCTCTATAATCCTAAAAGTCCAAAGTATCTTTTTTCTGAACCTTATAAGACAAATCTTGATAGAAGTCATCAAAATAATGTTTATAGAAAAACAATATTCTTTTTTTATCCATGAAGCAAAGATAATAAAAGTAGTCCAATTAGACAACAAATTATTGATTTTTTATTTTCAAGCATTACCGCCTAACGTTGGCGGTATGGTTAGTTGCCGATTGCGGGGCACTTCCCTGTCAAGCCGTTAAGAAGATGATGCGGGTTACAACCCTTGATATACTTACTTCCCCGGCAATTAACTATACCGCATGTTAGCAGCAGCCCTTTCTTATTGTCAGTCAAATATAATCATTCTTTTCATACAAAGAAATAATGTTGCAAGGTGTGATCAGGCGGGACGGGCTGGAAGGCTCTTTTGCAGCCTTTGGCTTTTGTGGGGAGCAGGTGTGGGCTGCAAATGTGCCTGACGGCGAAGGGATGGTTTAGGTGGCCTTGTAATGCCTTTCCTAGAATGGTCTTATCTTTCTATTCAATCGACACGTTATTTAACGAAATCAAGTAATATCCTATATCAGAAAGGTCGTCGGTTAAAACTATCGAGTCTTGATCAAAATCAATCGACAGAAGTCTCCTATCAATCGAGAGAGCGTTAAAAACAATTGGCATAAGTATCAAATCAATTGACAGAGGGTTGAAAACAATCGACAGAGGTTTTATATCAAATGGCACAAGTACCAAAACAATTGGCATAGGTTTTAAAGCAATTGGCTGAAGGTCGAAATCAATCGACTGAGGATTCAAAGCAATTGGCAGAGAGTCGAAAACAATTGACAGAGGTTTCAAACAATTGGCCGAATCTATAATTATCAAAGAAGAAGAACTAAAATGAAGCCCTGCGAAAGTGAACTGCACCCCAAAAGTTGGACACAACATTTGGGGTGCAGTTCACAAAGCGGTGCTTTGTTTTTAAATAAGTCCATTTTAAACTTTTAGTCTTATAAATATTGGTTTCAAATCAATAATTTTTTAAGAATTACGTCATAAACCTTTTATTTCTTTGACTGATTGTTTGTCAATAATGTTTTCCCCAGCATATGAAATTAAATCAATTAAAAGAAAATACAATCTAAAATGAACCCATTCAAAATATTCATTTTGGAGTTCCTTAAATTTCATTTTTTTATTATTAAATCTGTCAATACAGGAGTTAAACCTCATTATTGAGTAATTTAAGTGACCAATATTTATGAATATTCTTTGATCGGTTTTTAAAGAAAAATATATCTTTGAAGATATTGCAGAAGTAATAAATTCATTACGTAGTTTAAAATAATATCCTCGAGAATTAGATTTGCATTTACGTTTTACAAGCTTTTCTAAATCGTCATGTTTTGATTTTTTTTTTTT
>CAVSGB010000079.1:0-8332 GCA_963726845.1 uncultured Bacteroidota bacterium
TCCCTGTTTTAATGCAGATAAATCCAATGTACTATTGAAAACACCACCCTTATTTTCAGCGTCTATTGATTCAATAACTTTGCCAATAATGTCATACAATTCTATTTTTACTTTCCCCTGGGATGTACTTGAAAGGCTTATATGTAAAAGCCCCATAGTAGGATTTGGATAACAATTAAAATTGTTCACCGAACTTGAATTAATTTTGATTGTCGAAACAGTATTGTCGTCTAAAATTAATTCACCCAAGGCAGATGCATTATCCCAACTGATATTTTTATTTGAGCCGGCTATATAATGTGAGCCGAACATGTTTTTTCGGGTTGTTCCACCATCATTCGTATTATATGCTGTCGAAAATCCCAATATTTTACCAGAAGTAAGCGTTATCGGTGTATTGTTTCCATTAAAAACATAATTATTTCCAAATACTTTCATTTCCACTTCCCAATAATAAGTGTGGTTCCCAGCACTACTGTCAACCACCAGTTTAATATCCTTGTTAAAACAGTACCAACCCTGGGCATTTGCCCCAAAGTCATAAACACTGTCCCGAACTGTCATATGATATGAAAAGGCATTGTAACAATTTGAAGGGTTTGCAGTATTATATGAGCCTCCGGAATGATCTTCATCTATAAATATTTCAGCACAATCATAATCATAGATATCGCCCATATTATTGGCCGGGTAATGGTCATTAATCATTTTTCGAATAAATTTCATCAAAACATACAGTCTGTCAGATGTCCAAACTACTTTGTATGATCCTGTAAAATCATCCGCTGTTGTTGGGCTTCCAAGCCAAACTTGGTCAATCGGTGCAATCAACAAGTGACCAACATGAGTCGGTTGGTAAACCATCAATTATTGGAGCCGTTGCAGCCTTTTTTGCATGATATGGTGATTCTGGAACATTGTTTGTACTATATACTATTGTATACACAGTAAATAAGATAGTTACAATTGAGAAAATCTTTTTTTTCATAAGGTTTGAATTAAAATAGTCCAGTTTTAATTTGTACAAAGTTAATATTATAAGCAAAATGATGCGTTAATTTCTTGATATTTTACCACTAACTTGTATTTGCTGCTATCAACACCAACTACAGCTATATTTGGTAAGTTTGCTAACATCAAGTACTTTCTTACCATCATATTTTGTTAAAAATATTCCTCTTAAACTTCTACTCTCGTTTCGGTTCTCTTTAACATCTTTAATAATTCCAAAAGGTACTGAAAGATTCTGATAATAAGGCTGATTTATACTAACTTTACATTTTTGGCGCGTTGGGTATATATAACCATATTAACAATATAATTAGTAAAATATTAATAAAAATTTGATTTATAAATATTTAGTATTTTTTTTAAATCGAACTCACGTTAATTTTGGCAGTGAAAGCAGATAACATTAAATTCTTTAACAAATATTCTTAAAATAAACATTTCGAAATCAATATACTTGTGTATTATACAAGTTTAGCAAACGAAAACACTATAGTTATGAAATTTGCGACATAGGTGTTCCATCAACCATTTAAAAATTAATTTTATTATGATAAAAAGAAATTTATTTATACTAATAATTATTTTTTCTACCTTAATAACAAAAGCACAGAAATGGACTTCGTTCACAAACCTCAACATTTCAATAAGTGGTTATCAGGTAAATTCTGAGGCAGTTGATGTAAATGGGGCTTATTGGTTTGGGACTAATAATGGTGTTTCAAAATTCGATAGTAAAATATGGACAAATTATTCTACCATAAATGGATTGGTGAGTGATTCAGTTAATATAATTACAATTGATGAAAATAATATTATTTGGGCCGGAACACAAAACGGATTATCATTTTATAATGGTGCATGGAATAATGGTTCATGGAATACTTATTCTAAAATGGGTTTGATCAATAATACAATTAATTCAATTGCAATTGATGGACAAAATAATATGTGGTTTGCTACAAATGGAGGAATTAGTGTATATGGTAATTTGACGGTTGATATCTCATCACCAATTATTGGAATTAAACCCAGGTACATTTCAATTTATCCAAATCCTTCAATAAATGAAACAATGATATTATTGCCTGAACCGGGTTTATATAATCTGAAAATTATGGACATTACCGGAAAGGAAGTTAAAGAGATAAATAATGTAAAAGATAAGGGAAGCGTTATTCAGACCAAGGATATGCCACAGGGAATTTATATTCTTACTTCGAAGAATAATATTAATGGAAATACTTACATAGGTAAAATTATTGTTTCGAAATAAAACAATTGAATTTATATGTAGTTAACATTTTTATCCTGTAAATATAGACAGTATCCAGTACCAATAAGGATTTGGTGGATTTGTTGAAACTGTATTTAAATTAATACCTAAAATCCTCAAGTTGTTTGATAAGCTGTTGATAATGATGACCCTTCGACTACGCTCAGGGTGACGTCAGACTGAGCGTAGTCGAAGTCGGACCGGGTAAGCGAAAAAGACTTGCGGATTTAAGGTAATAGTAAATGCATAGCGCAGCTAAAGCTGCAAACTATAGAACGCGGATGACGCTGATTTAACAGATTTACGCGGATTTTGAGAACAAAGTTTGCTAAAAAAACAAAGTTTTACAATGTAATAGTATAACATTGATTGGTTTAATTGAAAATACAATTTAAATTACATGCATGAAAAATTATTTATATATTTTATTAGCCACTTTAGTGTTCCAGGCTTGTAAAGAGCAATATGATAACCCCGATATAAATGCCAACTCACCGAGTTTGGTTGTTGAATGTACAATAACCAACGAACCTCCTCCTTATATCGTATATTTAACTAAATAAGCGCTATATAATAGTCAATATGTACCTGTTAAAGTTGCTAATGCAAAAGTTTATATAACAGACGACAGGGGAAATATTGAAAGTGTAATTGAAGAACCAGTTTCATCGGGCAATTATCATACTTCAGCTACCGGAATGCAGGGGGAAATAGGCAGGAGCTATAAAATTCATATATTATTAGCAAATTCAAATGGACTAAGTGTCAATATTTATGAGTCGGATTGGGAAAAAATTGTTGAACCTCCAACAATTGATTCAATTTATTTTGAAAAGGGTCAAGTACAAACATTATTACATCAAAATGATGGTTCGTACAAGGTTATTACTTCAAATGGGCTAAATATGTTTATAAGCGCCAAACCGCCTGTAAACCAGGACTATTATTATAAATTTCAAACATTGTTGATACAACAGTATTTACTTGATGAACAACCTATAAGTCTTGTACCAACAAATCAACAGGGTCCGAATCCACAAACTATATATGGTTGGTATAGCAACCCATTGACAATTATTAAAAATTTAAAAACAGGGACTTCTAAAATTTATACACGGGTTGAGAATTATTTTGTAGGTTTTATTCCTACTTTTAGTTTTGAATACACAGAGCCACTTGATTCTGTCTATAAATTACTAATTGATAGTGCATCTGACGGATCGATAACCACAACTTCAATGCTTTCGGTATCAAAAAAAATCTATCAGATTTTTACTGAAGAAAATACACAAATAAATCCGACTAATAACACTGTTTTCGATCCGATTCCAACCCAATTGGGAACAAATATCAAATGTTTAAGTGATACAAACCTATCAGTTTTAGGTTATTTTTGTGCTGTATCGAAAGCAAGTATTCATTATTATTCTTTACTTACTTCAACAAGTTTATATTCATATAAAATCGATACACTACCCCCGATTGTGGGCTCAACCGGATCGGGACCATCTGATTGGTGGTTTTATCCTAATCAAACTGGAAATTATTACAAATTGGGTTGTAAGTCCGTATCGGGGCTAAAAGTAAGATAGGATAGCCTTAAATACTGTCTTATAATATGTTAACGTAATCTATTGATGATACTTTTGCAATTCGTTCATATTTTTAATCTTGATGCTTATATGTACCATTTACACGACAAATTCAAATAATTGGTATTTTAATTTATGGTATTACTTTTGGAAACTATTTTAGCAGCCTGTTTTGTTATTTGGACATAGTAGCGAATAATACCAAAATACGATCTTTTTCAGGTACTATTCATAACAAAATGAGTTCAAAAATTTTAGTTGTATGCAATGAATGAAAGTGTGAAAAACAGTAAAATTCTTGTGGTTCGAATTTTATAATTCAATTCAACTTCTGCAGATTAATTTCCCTGGTATTTTGAAACCCCGTCCTGGGTGCCAAACCATTTGTTGCCACATTTATCGATTGCAATGGCATTTACAAAATTATTTGCCAAGCCATTTTGGGTTGTATAGGTAGTCCAATGTGTGCCGTCGAATTTCGAAACGCCTTTGTAGGTCCCAAACCATTTATTTCCCAGTATGTCAAAGGCAATGGAAGTAACATTATTATCGGCTAATCCATTGGTTGTGTTGTAAGTTGTCCATTGGGCGCCATTATATTTCGAAACCCCGCCGCCATAAGTGCCAAACCACACATTGTCCTGGGCATCTAAAGTTATGCTTAAAATCCAATTATTTGCCAGGCCGTTGGCTGTGGTAAAAGTATTCCATTGGCCGCTGTTAAATTCCGATACGCCGTTTTGGGTACCAATCCAAACATTCCCTTTATTATCGGCTGCGATAGCCGTAACCGAATCGTTTACCAAACCATTTTTTGAATTATATATAAACTCCTTTCCATATTTATCTATCTCAAAAATGCCTGTTCTGGAACCGTACCAATTGTTGTCGGACGAATCTATGGAAATTGCACTAAAATAATTGTCAATTGCCTGAGGGGCATTTATATCAAGGTTTTCTAAATTAGCGGCAATAGGATCGTTTTTATAATAGGTTATCCAAATACCATTGGTAAATTCACAAATGCCATTATCAGTAGAAATCCATTTGTTCCCTTCAATATCAATGGTAATTGAATTAATCCAATAGCTATTTAAAATAGCATTATACCAGACCAAATGATCATTAGAAATTATGGTTAATGAATTACCTTTAGCTACTGAAGTAGTTTGAGGATCAAAAATTGTCCAGTTGGTGCCGTCAAATTTTGTAACGCCACTTCCCTGGCTGCCAAACCATTTATATCCTTGGTGGTCAATTGCAATAGTATTTATGCAATTGCCATTGGCCATTGAGGCCAAGCCATCGGCTGTTGTGTAGGTTGTCCATATGGTAATAGGGTTGCCTTTTACTTCTTTTTTGCACGAAAAAAGGGTTATGGCAATACATGCTATGGTAACAATTTCGCTGATTTTAGTTTTCATACGTAGATAATTTTAATTTTATTTGTCGTAAAAGTGTTATTTAAGGTTAGGGTCAAAATCCAATTCATTGTCTGGTATAGGTGCAAAATAATATTCTTTTGTAAAAGCATAAGGCGGAGCAATACTTGCTTTATCCCTTAAACCGGGTAGTTGTTCAACCATTTCTAACCTTACCAAATCGAACCATCGGCCTTCCATTTCGCCACACAGCTCTAATTCGCGCTCGCGTACAACCGAATCGGCAAATTGATTGGCTGATAAACCTGATTTCACATCAAATTGAGATGGGGTATTAACATCGAGCTTATTTGCCCGGCGCCGCACCATATTTATGGCATCATAAGCCTTTTCGTCTAAACTGCCCGAACGGGCTTTTGCCTCGGCATAGGTTAGTAGTGTATGGGCATATCTGAAAATGTATATGGGCTGGTCGTATGAATAATGGAAGTAGGTAGTGAAGTAGGCAGAACTATTGGAATCGTCTGGCAATTTAACTACCACTCCGGTATCCTTTGCACTGCATGAATATCCGAACTTTTTATAAAAAATAAGGTTGGTAAAATCGGCATAAGTATAATTTTTAAATTGAACAATATCTTCATTATTATCACCAATATAAATCCATGGCAATAAAGTTTGAAAAGTTGCCTCTTTTCGATAGTTTTCAGGATAATTGTTAAAGAAATTGTGCCCTGAAATTATATAAGGTGAAACATAATAATACCAAAGTGAAAAAGGATAGCCGGAAGTTGGATATACTGCCAATGCATTGTTTATTTGGTTGCCGCCTGAATAATTGAGTTGGCTTACAGAGCTATTATAATACAACCCCAAAATTGTTTCGTCGTTAATTTTTTGATTCCCATTCCATAAATCGGCAATATCAGGCAACAAGTTAAAACCAAAGAACGAGGCGCTATCAATTACTTCACCGGCCATTTCGGCAGACAGTGCATAATTGGTTTCGTCTTTCAACGGGTACCCCCCCATGGTTAAATATACCTCCGCCAGTATTGCCTTTGCAGAACCGCGGCTTGGGCTTATAGACGGTATCCTAGCAGCACTCCTGTTAGCTGGCAGCAGTGAAATGGCATGTTTTAAATCTGATACAATAAAAGCATAAATATCATTAAATGACGATTTGCCCACTGTATAATTTACTGTTACATTATTTACAATGGGCACCTGGCCAAAAATACGAACCAGGTTAAAATAAGCATATGCCCTTATTAAATAAGCTTCGCCAATACCTGCCTGCATTTCACCGGCAATTGTTTTTTGGTTTTCGAACTGGCAAATAATATTATTACAACTTATAACTATTTTATAAATGGCCTGCCATCTTAAATAATAATAGGGTGCTAAATCAACATAAAATGGTATAGGTTGAAAATACATTGAATCTCTATCAATACTTTGACCATAATTATAAAATTCCGGGGCGTTATCATCTGAATATACCCGTGGATAAGGGGCGGCAGGATTGTCAACATACAACGACAATAGCCCATAAACGCCAATCATAGCTTGTCCGATTTGTTGGACGCTATTTATTAAAGTAATGGTAGTATCCTGTTCGTGCATGATTTTGTGACAACCTGAAAAAAGAAGGAGAATGAATATGAAAACAAACACTATCTGTTTCATGGGTTTAAAATTTTAAAGTAATACTTAAATATACGGCCTGGGGGTTTGGGAATGCGCCCCTGTCAATGGCATTGTCCGAAAAAGTGTTATCGGTGTAAATAGCCGCTTCGGGGTCATAACCTTTATATGGCGTTATGGTTACAAGGTTTTCGAAACTTAGTGAAAACTTTAGGTTAGCCGTATTAAAAAATTTCTTACTTGGTTGGTACGAAAATGTAAGTTCTTTGAGCCTTAGAAAGCTATTGTTCTCGACAAAAAATGACGATTGGTAAAAAATGGGATTGGTGAAAATTCTACTCGAATCGGAAATTAGTTTGTTCAGTTCCCTATTGGTGCCGGCGGCGTAAGTGGCTGCCCGCGTTGCGTTATACTTGCTTGTACCCATTACCGCGTACCAAATCATTTCAACGCCAAAATTTTTGTACGAAAACGAATTATACCAGTTCCACGTGTAAGCAGGGATTGAAGAACCTAATGCTACTTTATCGGAGGTTGAAATAGTGGCATCTGAAGCATCGGCATTTAAAAATTTGTAACCATTTATATTTACATATTGCGGGTGCAGTGGGTTTTTTAATAATGCAGCCTGATCGGCATTTGTCCATGGGCCTAATATCTTATATCCCATTATATTGCCCAGGGTGCCATTTACATTAATAGTAAAATCGGGATAAAGCATGTCGGTGGAAGGAATGTCAATATATGAATAATCGGCCAATTGTTTTATTGTTTCGTGGTTTGTTGAAAAATTAAATTTCGAGTACCACAAAAAATGCTGGGTAAGCACAGGGATAACTTCAAGGCCCAGTTCAAACCCGTGGGTTTGTAACTTACCAATATTGCCGAACATTTGCCCGCCACCGTAATAGGCAGGAATATTGCGCATAATTATTAAATTGCTGTTGGTTTTATAATATAACGAACTGGTAATAATAACCCTGCTGTTTTTAAACAAATCTATACTGGTGCCAAAATCGTGCTCCTCCACCATTTCGGGTTTCAAACCATGATTGCCCAGTTGACGAACGGAATAGCCGGTATCAATTTTTGAATTAATTATCTGGTAAGCCTGTCCATAAAGGTCGTCCGACAAACTGTTAAGCGGGTAGTTCCCCGAGCGCCCCCAATTGGCATACAAGTTAAAATGGTTGAGCCACGGTAACAGGCCAGTATTAAATTCACGGGCAACATCCCAGTTTAAAGCTACCGATGGGAAAAAAGCCGCAGTATTCAAATACAATCCTTCTTTTATATTTTCGTAATTACCGGCAAAAGATACAAAATACGTTTGCTTATAGTTGTAAATGAAATTGCCTAAATAGGAATTAATATCGCGTATTACCGATCCCCTGGGCCATGTATCAAAGAAGAGCCACGGATATAGG
>CAVSGB010000080.1:0-11230 GCA_963726845.1 uncultured Bacteroidota bacterium
CATATAAAACCATATCGGACAGTATTGCAAGTGAGCCTATAGAGAATTATTTAGCTTATCGGCTTATAGGCAATGCAATCTGCCTATTCCTATTTTAGAAAAATTGGATTATACCGAACGGAATGTTGAAAACTTTGATGAATCAACTTTATATGAAAATACTGCCGCAAAACATGGTTGTTTAAATTGTCATTCATTTTGTAAAGCTGACCCGCAGCGAATGTCGCTCCATTTCAGGGCTGTAAACCCCGGCACGTTAATTAAGAATGGCGATAAATTAAGTTTTCTAAAAACGAAAACACAATATACCATGTCGCCTTTTGTATATCCAAATGCATCCTGGCATCCGGGCGGTAATTATATAGCCTATTCCACAAATAGGGCAAACATTAATTACTTTTATAGGGTTACTAAAAACATAGTGAGCGAATGGACAGATTATGCTTCAGATATTGTTGTTTACAATATAAAAACAAATACAGTAACCACATCGCCCAAAATTTCCACAAAAAGCAGGGAAAACCTGCCAAGTTGGTCACCCGATGGAAGATGCTATATTTTATAAGCGCCCCTGAAACCAAAAAAGATAATTTTAATAGCCAGATTTTCTGCCTGGTATAGTTTGCTCAGAATTCCATTTGATACGGCAACCAATACCTGGGGCGATGTTGACACGGTGCTGTCATCATGGAAAACCGGGAAAAGTATTTCGTTCCCTAATATTTCGCCAGACGGACGTTATATACTATTCGTTATGCTCGATCATGGTTATTTTGCAACTTATGATAAAATGAGCGACTTGTATATTTTAGATTTAAAGACAAATCAATATCATAAACTGAATATAAACAGCAATAGCGCTGAAAGTTTTCACGACTGGTCACAAAACGGAAGATGGATTGTATTTAGCAGCAAACGCATGGACGACATTTATTCGTTCCCGTTTTTCGCATATTTCGATAAAAATGGCAACACCTATAAACCATTTGTACTTCCACAAAAAGACCCTTTATTTTATTCTACATATTTAAAGCATTTTAACAGGCCGGAATTCATTAGTGGAAAAATTAATTTAACCCCAAGACAGGTACGCGATTTCATATATAATACCGAACCACAAAGTGTACTATTTGATTCTTCCGTAGATGTTGATGCTTTATCTGGAGCAACCAGGGTTGCAAGTCATAAGTAAGTATTATGTTAATTGATTATTCCTTAAAATATTATATCTGATTCTTTGGCAAATATTTATAAAAGAAATATTTTAGTTTTTAAAACATGGGTTACAGGAAAAGATGCTAAAAAAACAACAATTAATAATATGTTAATATAATATTTACATTTACAGCCCAAATACATGTCATAAGCGTAACTATTATACTTAAAAATTTCAGGTAAATTCAATGAAAGAAGTTGTTATTGGAGTCGATATAGGTGGAACTTATACAAAGTTTGGGATTGTCGATAGAAAAGGAAATTGCTTATTTGAGAAAAGTATCTGCACTAATTCAAACAACGGTGTAGAAGAATATGTCAGGGAGCTTTCTGAAGCATTGAAAAAAGAATTATCCATTTATCCTGATATCGAACTTAAAGGTATCGGAATTGGTGCGCCCAATGGCAACCATCATAAAGGCACTATTGAATTTGCACCTAATTTGAAATGGAAAGGTGTTATTCATTTTGTTGATTTAATTAAAAAATATTTCGATGTTCAGGTTGTGCTCACCAACGATGCCAATGCAGCAGCAATAGGCGAAATGATTTTTGGCGGGGCAAAAAACATGCGCGATTTTATCGTCATTACACTGGGTACCGGTTTGGGAAGCGGTATAGTTTCAAATGGCGAACTGATTTATGGCCATGATGGATTTGCAGGAGAAATCGGGCATACAATTGTAAGGCATAATGGCCGTCAATGTGGCTGCGGTCGTCAGGGCTGCCTGGAAACGTATGTATCAGCTTCCGGGATAAAACGATCGGTTTACAAATTGCTTGCAGATTCATTGAACGACAGCAAACTTAGAGGTATAAGCTTCAATGAACTATCAGCAGATATGATTACCCAGGCCGCAAAAGAAGGTGATCGTATTGCTATCAGCGCATTTGAATATACAGGAAGCCTGTTGGGCCAGAAATTAGCCGATTCTGTTGCATATACAAGCCCCGAAGCAATATTTCTCTTAGGTGGATTGGCAAAGGCAGGCGATTTTATTTTGGAGCCAACACGCAAGCACCTCGAATTGAATTTACTTAATATCTATAAAAATAAAATAAAAGTGCTTCTATCAGGTCTTACAGAACTAAATGCAGCCGTAATGGGAGCAAGTGCGCTGGCCTGGAAAGAATTAGAGAAATAATGATTATCAATTTCTCATGAACAAAGCCCCTTTTTAACAGGGGTTTTGCTATTTTTGCAAATCAGAATAAAAAATTTAGCCATTAAATAAATAAGTTGGCATATTAGACGTTATTTTGCATTAACTATAAAATTATGAAGGATTTATCATCGATAGAAGTTTTGCAAAAGAAGTTGGATGAAATGTCAGCCAGGCTTCAAAAGGCCGAGGCAGAGCGTAATTCAGTAATCGACAATATTCCATTTATTGCCTGGCTAAAAGATAAGGATGGACACTTTTTGCATGTCAACCAGCTATATATTGATACATTTAAATTAAGCTACAATAAAATTATCGGAAAAACTGAATTTGATATTTTCCCGCGCGAATTAGCCCAAAAGCATAATCAGGAAGACGAAAAAGTAATAAAACAGAAACAATCCATCAATTTCCAGACAAAACAGGAAAATGAATGGTTCTCAACCATCAAATCGCCCGTATTGGGGAATGATGGCGAAATTATTGGCACAACAGGTTTTGAAAGAAATATTACAGATAATATTGAAACCCTGAATTCGCTCAGAAAAGAAAGGGGCCTGCTTCATTCTTTAATGGAAAATATTCCCGATTCTATTTATTTTAAAGATATTAAAAGCCGGTTCATTCGCATTAACAGGGCTAAAGCATCAGAAATTGGCCTGGGTAACCCTCATGATGCAATTGGAAAATCCGATTTCGATTTTATGGACAAAGACAAGGCAAACGTGAAACTAAAAGATGAAGAACTCATTTTAAATACCGGTGCCCCACTTATTAGCAAAGAAGAAAAAATATTGACGACATTAGGTAAAGAAAGATGGATTTCGACCACAAAAAGCCCGATTAAAGACGAAAAAAGCAATATTGTTGGATTGGTAGGAATTTCAAGGGATATTACCAACCAAAAAGAAATAATGCAGAAGCTCAATGAAGAAAGGGATTTTCTGCAAGTTTTGATGGATTATATTCCATACACAATTTATTTTAAGGACAGTTCAGTGCAGGTTTACAAAAATCAATCAGGCACAAGTAAGGCTTATTGGTATTGAAAAACCTGAAGATGCAATCGGGAAAACTGACTTTGACTTTTTCTCCAGCCAACATGCACAAATCGCATTCGAAGACGAAAAGCGTATTCTTTCAACTGGTATCCCGATGATTGAAAAGGTTGAAATGCTGAAAGATTCAACCGGAAATAATCGCTGGGTGTCGGCTACAAAAATACCGGTAAAAGATAATTATGGCAATATTACCGGCCTGGTTGGAATTTCAATAGATATTACAGATAAAAGAATTGCTGAAGACAAGTTGCGTGAATCGAAAGAAAAAGCAGAAGAATCGGACAGGTTGAAAACTGCATTTCTGGCAAATATGTCGCATGAGATCCGTACTCCAATGAATGGGATTATCGGTTTTTCAAACCTGCTTCGTAATTCCGGGCTTTCAGAAAATGAAAGAAACGATTTTCTGAACCATATTACCAGTTGTGGTAATACTTTGCTAAATCTTATCGACGACATTATCGATATTTCGAAAATAGAAGCAGGGCAAATAAAAATAAGGATTACAGAATGTAATATCAATTCTGTCTTATTAGAATTAAACGATTCATTTGCCGCTTCTAAAATAAGGGATGGAAAGGATTCTGTCCAATTAATTAAGAAAACCTCGCTACCCGACATTAAATCAGTTACACTTACTGACCCATTTCGTTTGAGACAAATAATATCCAATCTTATAGGAAATGCACTTAAGTTCACTATTGAAGGATCAATTGAATTTGGTTATACACTGGAAGCAGACGATTATCTGCAATTCTATGTAAAAGATACCGGTATTGGAATTCCAAAAGACAAACAGGAATTAATTTTTGAAAGGTTTGGTCAGGTTCTCGATAGCAATTTTTACATTAACCAAAAGGGAACAGGTTTAGGGTTAGCCATTTCGAGTAACCTTGTAAAATTACTTGGAGGTAAAATGTGGGTGAGTTCTGAACCCGGGAAAGGCTCTACGTTTTACTTTACTATTCCTTATAATTATATCGAAAGCCCCATTCAGGATGAAAATAAAAATGGTATCAATACCGATTCGTTGCTTTATACAGGTAAAACTGTTCTAATAGCCGAGGATGAGGAAATTAATTATCTTTATTTTAAGCAAATTTTTAAACATACACATGCTTCCATAATTTGGGTAAAAAATGGCTTGGAAGCAATAGAAGCGATAATTAACAATCCTGATATTTCGATAATTTTGATGGATTGTAAAATGCCTCAAATGGATGGATATTCGGCTACTATTGAAATTAAGAAAACAAAACCGGAATTGCCGATAATTGCACAAACTGCATTTGCAATGGCCGAAGAACAACAGAAAGCAATGCAATCGGGTTGTGATGGCTATATCAGTAAGCCAATCCGTGTAAAAGAACTTTTTGAGATTTTGAATAAATACCTCGCTTAATAATAAAACTTTTAATAATTGAAAATTTCTATTATTACAGCCGTTTATAATAACAAAAATTATATCGCCGATTGCATAGAATCTGTAATTTCGCAATCATATCAGGAGATTGAGCATATTGTAATCGATGGTGGTTCGACTGATGGGACAAAAGAAATATTAGAAAATTACCGATTAAGAGTTACGCATTATATAAGCGAGCCTGATAATGGAATGTATGATGCGATAAATAAAGGTATTTCCCTGGCATCAGGAGATATAATTGGTTTATTACATTCCGATGATTTATTTGCTGACAAAAATGTTATTGCCGATATTGCTGCTACTTTTATAAAAAGATCAGCTGATGGAGTTTTTGGCAATTTGTTGTATGTTGACCGGTCAAATATTTTAAATATAGTCCGTTATTGGAAAAGTTCGCCGTTTATTATTAAAAACCTTAAGAAAGGATGGATGCCCCCCCACCCTACTTTATTTCTAAAGAAAGATATTGTAAATAAAATCGGTTTTTATAACACTAAATATAAAATTGCTGCAGATTACGATTTTATGCTCCGTGCTTTAACAACTCCCGGACTAAGGTTCGAATATATCCCTTCGGTCATTACACACATGCGTACAGGTGGGGCAAGTAACAAAAGTGTAAAAAACATGATCCTTAAAAGTTGGGAAGATTATATTATTTTAAGACGAAATAAAGTCGGCGGATTTTCAGCTCTTTTCTTGAAAAATTTCTCAAAACTTGGACAATTTCTCAGGAGAAAAAATTGATAACAATCATAATTTTTTAATGAGCATGCCGGTGGTTTCAATAACAGACTGTTCTATAGGAATAAATTGAAACCCCAACTTTTGTTTTATTTTCATGTTTGAAAATCCTGATTTGTTAAAACCTGAGGCAACTGTTTCGCGGGTTACCTTTGGCTCTTTCCCGGTTATTAAACATCTTAACCATTCGGCGCGCCAAGCCAAAGCTCCCATCCAGCCCTTTACCTCTATTGAAGGAATTGGTTTTCCAAAAGCTTTGGCTATATGATGAAATAATTTTTCAAACTTCCAATCTTCTGAATTTAAAATAAACCTCTCGCCCGAAATATTACTTTCCATTAATCGCACCATTACTTTTGCCACATCGCGTACATCAACAAATCCGGTAATCCCGGGTGGATAAAACTTCAAACCTTTGTAGATAGTTTTAAAAAGTGCAGAACTACCATTGTCCCAATTTCCAGGACACTAAAATAAAAGAAGGGTTTACTATAACTGAATTAAGGCCTTCTTCAATTCCCCGCCAAACTTCCATCTCAGAATGAAACTTACTTACAGAATAATATGATCTGTGCTTAGAAGGGCTCCATATCATTTCTTCATCCGTCTGTAATCCATCTATTGCATGGCCTAAAGCAGAAACTGAACTTACGTGGCATAGTTTGCCGACTTTTTTGGTAAGACAGGCATTTACCACATTTGCTGTTCCCTGTATATTATTGTTTAGAATTTTCTTCTTCCTTGATGGCACAAAAGAAACAAAAGCTGCGGTATGATAAACCATAGATGCACCTTCAAAAGCTTCTTCCAGCGAAACCAAATCAAGAATATCACCTTCTACCCAGTCAATCAGGCTAAAAAGCTTATCAGCATCTTTTGAATAATAGTGAAATGTGCGCAAGGTATTTCCAGTATTGCTTGAGTTGCGTTTCAAGGCTTTTATCCTTTCGCCTTTTAATACAAGTTCATAAAGCAAATGACTGCCAACCAATCCAGTCCCACCCGTAACAACAATCATTATTATAATAATTTAATTTGATATCATTAATTAATCGCTCGTACCTCTTTCCCAAATCAATTTTTTTCCAAATCCAAAACTATTATCAGTCATTTTAAGATAATCGATATAAAACAACCAAAGTGTTGTATCCATGAGAATAGCAAATGGGAACCTTTTTAAATAAGCTTTTCTGGCTTTTTCAAGAAGTAAACTATTTGCTAGTTCCATTCGACCAGAGAACTGAATACCTTTTATTTTGCCAATTATTTTTGTTTCTAAAACAATTATACCAGCAACTTGTTTGTTTTGTTGTGCCTCTGTAACATGCCTTGTTTCAAACCCTGAAGTAAACACGAGTGCAATTTCCTCTTCCAGCAATGCATAAAAACAGCTGCAACTCCACGGAATCTCTTTAGCACAGGTTGATAAAGTAAAAACATGATGCTTTTTGATAAACTTAATAATATTTTTAGCCGGTGTCAATATTGTTAAAAATTAAGGTCCTGAAAATTCAAAAGTAATTTATATTAATTTTTAAAACATAGAATTCATATTTTTGTATAAATAAAATTAATTTTTATGTTTTCAGGAATTATTGAAGAAGCGGCAACGATTGTGAAGCTTGAAAAAGATAATGAAAATCTCAGTCTTACTCTCGAATGTTCTTTTACCAATGAGTTGAAGATTGACCAAAGCATCGCGCACAACGGCGTTTGCCTGACTGTTGTAAAAAAAGACGGCAACACTTATGTTGTTACTGCAATTAAAGAAACATTATTAAAATCGAATTTAGGATCCTTAAAAGTTGGCGATAAAATAAACATCGAACGCAGCATGATTATGAATGGCAGGCTTGACGGGCATATTGTACAAGGCCATGTTGACCAGACTGCTGTTTGTACTGAAGTTGCAGAATCAGGCGGGAGCTGGTATTTTACATTCGAATATGATGCTTCAAAGGGGAATATCACTGTAGAAAAAGGAAGTATTGCTGTAAATGGCGTAAGCCTTACAGTTGTAAATTCCGGAACAAATTCCTTCCAGGTTGCGATTATTCCATATACGTATGAGAATACAAATTTTCACCAGATTAAAAAGGGAACGACCGTAAACCTTGAATTCGATATCATAGGGAAATACATTGTAAAAATTGTTGCACAACAAATGTAGAAATTTGGAAACCGGAATTTGGAAAAACGAAATCCAAATCACGGAGGTAAAAATCCTGACTCCTTTCTCCGGATTCCAGTTTCCCTCTTGAATTGTAACTATCTCTCAAAAAGTATTCATTACTTTCACTAAATTATATGTTATTCATATATAATTCCTAACCCGTTTCTTTTGTAACTTAGCCATCCTTTCGCTCAAAAATATGATTGACCAAAATACACTCGACAGGATTTACGAAGCTGCACAGATAATGGATGTTGTACAGGATTTCGTTTCATTGAAAAAACGTGGGGCCAATTATCTTGGGCTTTGTCCCTTCCATAACGAAAAAACGCCTTCATTTACCGTATCGCCTTCCAAAGGAATTTACAAATGCTTTGGTTGCGGGAAAGGTGGAAATTCAGTCAACTTCATTATGGAGCACGAGAACCTTGGCTATAATGAAGCTTTGCATTACCTGGCAAAAAAATTTCATATTGAAATTGCCGAACATGAAATTACTCCCGAAGAAGCTGCTTTAAAAAATGAGCGCGAAAGCCTTTTGATAGTAACAGAATATGCCGGTCAATATTTTCATGAGATTTTACACAATCACCAGGAAGGTAAGGCTGTTGGAATGTCATATTTTGCTGAAAGAGGTATTCGTGCCGATATGATAGAAAAATTCCGGCTGGGATATTCACTCGAAAAACGCGATGGATTTACCGAAACAGCCATTAAAAATGGGTATAAACTTGAATATCTTGTAAAAACGGGGCTTTCAATTGAAAAGGAAATTTTTCGGTTCGACAGATTTGCAGGCCGGGTAATTTTCCCTATCCAGGATTTGGCAGGTAAAATTATCGGTTTTGGCGGCCGTATTTTAAAAACAGACAAGCAAACGGCCAAATACCTGAATTCCCCAGAGTCAGACATTTATCACAAAAGCAAGACATTATATGGAATATTCAATGCAAAAAAATCTATCGTACATAACGATAAATGTTTTCTGGTGGAAGGATATACAGATGTTATTTCAATGCACCAGGCCGGAATTGAAAATGTTGTAGCCTCTTCCGGAACATCTTTAACTGAAGATCAAATCAGGCTTATTAAAAGGTTTACTGACAACCTTACAATTCTTTATGATGGCGACCCGGCAGGGATTAAAGCAGCTTTACGCGGAATTGATATGGTTTTGGAGCAGGGATTAAATGTAAAAGTGCTGCTTTTGCCCGATGGCGAAGACCCCGATTCATTTTCGCGCAAGCACAGCGCATCGGAAGTGCTGGAATTTATTAATAAAAACGAATCGGATTTTGTGCTATTCAAAACCAGGCTGCTATTGGACGAAGCCAAAAACGACCCAGTAAAAAAAGCTACACTCATCTCGGATATTGTTCTTTCGATTGCAATCATTCCTGACACCATTACAAGATCTGTTTATATAAGGGAGTGTTCCGTTTTGCTGCACACTGAGGAAAATGTGCTTTACTCAGAAATTAACCGCATCAGACGAAACAGGTACCAGGAAAAGTACCAGGTTCAGCTTCCCGATTCAATTGCAGAAAAGAAGAACATTCCATCGGTTGCAATTGCGAAAGCTTATGAGGGCGAAATGCAGGAACGGGAAATAATCAGGTTATTGCTTAAATATGGCAACAATATTGTTGAAAGCGATATGCACGAAGGCGCTACTAATATTAAAATAGCTACAGTTGCACAATTCATTGTTTCCGAGATTGAGCATGACGAGCTGGAGATTCTTCATCCTGTTTATAAAAAAATATACGATGAGTATGCTTATTTCATAAATCATTCACTGGATACTGATTCAAAATATTTTACCCAGCACCCCGATCAGGAAATTAATGCAGTTGCTGCAGATTTGCTTAGTAATAAATATACTTTAAGTAAAAATCTATTTGAAAAGGGGGCACATGTTTATATCGAAACCGAAGAAATGAAACTGGGCGATATAGTACCAGCAGTTGTTATCGATTTTAAAAGTAAAAAAATTATGACATCGCTTCGGGAAACTCAACAAGAATTACTGGAAGCCTCAAAAGCAAACGATGTTGAAAAGATTGAAGGACTTCAGCTACGTATCCAGAATTTAAATAATATAAAAAAGACTTTTGCCAAAAGTCTTGGAAACCGTACTATTGTTCATTAATAATGACCATTCAACTTTTTATCAATTTATATTGGTTTATTTTTGAATATGTGTTAACTTTAATTGTCCTTGTAACCTAAAATAACAGCTATGCAGGGTGATTTACTGTCATATCTTAAAAAAAGGTATGAAGAAACTCAAAAAAAGAAAACCGGGCAGAGGTTATAACTATTTCGCGTGAATACGGTTGTCCGTCTAAATTAGTTGCACAAAAACTTTCTGAAGTCCTTTCAGAAAGGAAGGATGCACATGGTGAAAAATATGTTTGGAAATGGTATAACAAAGAAATTTTGGATGAATCGGCCAAACAACTTAAGATGGCCCCTGCAAAAATCAAATACGTTTTCGATTACGAGAAAAAAGGAATGCTTGAAGATTTCTTCAGTTCATTTTCGCAATATTATCAAAGCGATCGAAAAATAAGGACTACGATTGGTAAGGTAATAAGAGAAATTGCCGAACTGGGGCATGCAATTATAGTTGGCCGCGGAGGTATTGCAATAACCCGGGATATGCCAAATTCGTTGCATATAAACCTCGAAGCCCCGCTTGAATGGCGGGCTCTTATGATTAGCGAACGATACAGCCTTACGCTTGAAAAAGCACGTGAAACCTGCATCGATATTGATAAAAAGCGTAAAGAATTCCGCGACTTTTTTCAGGGCAAAAATACAGATTATACACGTCCTGATGCTACCTTCGATTGCATGACACTTACTGTTGATGAAATTGTTTCTACAATTGTGAAAATGGTAGAATTAAGAAAATTTTAACAACAGTATTTTACATATAACTCAGGCTACACTGCTTGCCAATATTTAGCACTACTTCGCGTCCCATGATTAGCGGCCAGTTTATTTTCCCATGACCAGAAGGGAATCCGTAACAAACCGGGATATTTAATTCATTAAAGAAACCTGATAAAATTTCATAAGCATTTTTACCAAACGGCACATTGTTGTCTTTCATGTCGAACATGTCGCCTACAATTATACCCCGAAGCCCGTCCAGTTTTCCTCCCAGTTTTAAATTCATTAATATCCTGTCAATATGGTATAGATATTCATCAATATCTTCAATAAACAAAATTTTGCCATTGGTATCGATATCAGCCAGGGTTCCACGCAAGCTATACAAAACGGAAAGATTGCCGCCAACTAACCTGCCTTTCGTGCGCCCATCATTATTTAAATTGTCTGTGTTAAAATTAAATTCCGGAATTTTACCCGATAAAATATCAAATGTCATCATTACTGAACTTTGATCGTATTCATCCTTTCCATAGCAGCAATGCGT
>CAVSGB010000081.1:0-4404 GCA_963726845.1 uncultured Bacteroidota bacterium
TCAGTTTCGATGCTGATAAAGGATTTATATTAAACGGGAAACACGTTAAAATAAGAGGCGTTTGCGACCATCACGATTTAGGCTGTCTCGGGTCTGCAATCAATACGCGTGCGCTGGAACGCCAGTTGGAAATCTTAAAAGAAATGGGTTGCAATGGAATCCGTACATCGCATAATCCTCCTGCCCCAGAGCTTTTAGATTTGTGCGACAAAATGGGGTTCATCGTTATGGATGAAGCTTTTGATATGTGGCGCAAGAAAAAAACAGAATTCGATTATGCCAACGATTTCGACCAGTGGCATAAACGTGATTTAGAAGATATGCTGTTACGCGACCGCAACCACCCAAGTATTTTTATATGGAGCATCGGAAATGAAATCATTGAACAATGGGACACATCTGGCACAGCATTGGCCAAGCATTTGGCAGGTATCGTTAAAAGCCTCGATTCACGCCCGCTTACAGCTAACAATAACGATCAAAGCCCTTCGAATTATATAATTAAATCAGGTGCGCTCGATCTGATCGGCTACAGCTATGGCCAGGATAAATATACTGATTTTCACAAGACATATCCCGGGAAAAAATTTATAGGCAGCGAAACTACATCATCGCTCAATACCCGTGGATATTATCAAATGCCATCCGATTCAATCCATCGTTGGCCAATTCGCTGGGATATACCATTTAAAACGGGCAATAAAGATTATACCTGTTCTGCTTACGACAATTGCAGCGCTCCCTGGGGTTCCTTGCACAGCGAAACATGGAAACTCATGAAGAAATATGATTATTTATCAGGAATGTATGTTTGGACAGGATTTGATTATTTGGGCGAGCCGACTCCTTACGGATGGCCGGCCAGAAGCTCTTACTTCGGAATTATCGATTTGGCAGGATTTCCTAAAGATGCCTATTATATGTACCAGTCTGAGTGGACTGACAAACCTGTATTGCATATTTTCCCGCACTGGAACTGGAAACAGGGGGACACAATCGATGTTTGGGTTTATACAAGCGGTGATGAGGTTGAATTGTTTTTAAATGACAAATCCCTGGGAAAGCAAAAGAAGGTTGGTGATGCCCTTCATTTGAAATGGCCTGTAATTTATTCTCCGGGGACTATTTCTGCAGTTGCGTATAAAAATGGCAAAGAGATCATGCGCAATTCTGTTAAAACTGCCGGTGCTCCTGCTAAACTCATCTTGATCCCTGACCATAAAGAAATAAATGCTGATGGCACAGATTTATCATTTGTTACAGTAAAAGTTGTTGACAAAGAAGGAACTGTAGTTCCACAAACTGACAATATGGTAAATTTTAAACTCGAAGGACAAGGAACAATAGTTGGTGTAGACAATGGAGATCCGGTAAGCCATCTATCTTTGAAAGGCAATAAAATGAAAGCATTTCATGGGCTTTGTCTTGCAGTTGTACAATCGAATGAAACTCCCGGAACGATAAAATTAACAGCCATTTCCGAAGGCCTTGAACCGGCTTCAGTGGAAATAGTATCAAAATAATTTGATAATAAAAATCCTGCTTTGACAGATTTAGCTTATCATTGAAAATGTTAATTTATAAGGCGTTTAAATCTTTTGAGCAATCATTTGACTCAACCCTGATTCAAATTCTGTTCTTGAAATATTATTAAAGCCTGCAGCAAATAACATTTCCGTAACTTCCTGCACTGTATAGCAATTTCCGGCTTCGGTTCCTACCAGCATGTTAATTGCAAAAATAGCGCCTGATGTGGGTTGGGTGCCTGTCATTATTCATTAACCAATCCTGAATAACAATTTTGCCATTTTTATTTAATGAGGAAAAACATTTTTTAATTAAATCCTGATTTACCTCTAATGAATTGCTGTGAATTACTGCTGATAAAAAAACTAAATCGAATCCTTCTGGTAAATCATCCTTCGTGTAATCGCCGGTATGTGTTTTTATTTTATCTGAAAATCCTTCTTTTTTAATAAATATTTTTGTTACAGGTACTACATTTGGCAAATCAAAAACGGTGGCTTCAATTTCAGGTTTTTTAGCTACAAATTCCATAGAATAGGCTCCGGAACCTCCGCCAATATCTAAAATAGATTTTATCCCGTTCAAATCGATATTTGCCAATTGTTGTGGAGCTTGTTTTTTTGCCCTGTCGTGCATTGCATTTATAAATGGGAATAACCATTCTTCCCCTCTTTCGTTAATTTCTGAAGGATTAGTTGAATTACCTGTTTTTACAACTTGTGTAAGTTTGCTCCATGAATTCCATAGATGGTTCGTATGCATCAGGCCACCTAAATAATCCGAACTTTTTTTAGACAGAAAAGCAAAACTTTCTGCAGTATTAAAGAACAAATTGTTTTGCTTTGTAAGAAAACTTAAGGATACCAAAACATTCAGCAGTTGTTCGCATGCATGTTCGTCCAAATGCAGGTTATTAGCAATTTGATTGTTTGAAGTACCCGATTCATCAATATTTGTAAAAATATCAAGCTCAATACTACTTAATAATATCCTGCTTTTTTGAAAAGAAGAAGCAAATTCCCTGATTGTATTTGGATTCATAGCATAAAGATTTATTAGTTTTTCGATTATATCAAAGATAATCAAAACAGATGCAAAAAGGGATCAATGTTCAATATTTTATATCCGGGAAAGAATTTACTTCAAATAATTTTAAATAATTAATAATCAGATTAAGCACATTAAAAAAATTAAGCATAAAACATTGGTTTTAACAATGTAATATGCTTAATAAAAACTATTTTATACAACTACCCTAACGTGGACAAGACACAACCAAAAAGAATGCCTTGAAAATAAAAGTTCATCTGTTTAAACATTCGTTCTTTTATTTTTTCTTCTTACTTTTTTCACCAAAAAAAGTAAGCAAAAAAGGCTTGACGGCGTGAACTCGTTCCGTCTCGTACCTCGACTTCGCTCAGACAGCACGCCGCCGAAAAGGAATTTTTGTTTTACGCTTCGCGACGCAATAAATAAACTTTATCAGGATATCATTAAATATTTTGCCAAAAAGCGTTAAGATTTTATTGATAAGTTACTAATGGGAATTTACCAGCTGACTAAATAGGTAGTTGAATCGGAACCTTTGGACCTGTTTGGTTTTGTTTCATCGTATTTAATAGCAACAGCAGCGCCTGCCGGAGCAAATTTTCTACCCATCTGGAAAATAAGTCCCTTGTCGAATTCGTCAGGATAAGGGTTTGTGCAGGTTATTTTTGCAGAACGTTCGCCTGTTTTTTCATACTTGTATTCGCCAATTTCGCCGTTTCGATGGTTCATGTGATAAGCCATGTCAATAGCAGAAAGGGCTTTATGGATGTCGTTTATTTCCGGTGGAAACTTTGCATTTTCGGGTATCTTCTGCCCTATGTTGTAAAGTGTCGACTGACCAACTTTTTCGGATATGTTTTTAAAGGCATTGAGCCACGATTGCTGGCTGTACCACTGGCCCGGCTTTGGATCGACAATGCCATTTTCACTTAAAATTTTGATGGCTGTAGTTTTAAAAACTCCCATTCCATCGATAATTGAATAAATGGTTTCTCCATTTACTTCTACTTTTGGTGATGATGCTACAAATGTTTTCATGATTTTTCTGTTTTAAATTTATTTTTAAATACTTATAAAAACTGCGATTTAAAATTCATTACTTTAGTTATGGAGACCGGAACCCGGAGTCCGGAAACCGGTTTCCATTTTTAAAACCTTTCATACTTATTGTCATAATTATCTTCCTGTGGCATTTGAATTACAACTTTGTTTGCAGGTGAAAATGATTTTACTGAAGCCTGAACTTGTTTAGTGACAGGCTTAACCAGTTTTTCTCTTTCTTTCCTAAATTTTGCTGCTTTTGTTGCATCAAAGTCAGTTTTATAATATCCTGCCAATTCCTGCAATTGTTCTGCCTGACGTGCCAGTTCCATCACAGCAGCTCCAACGACCGCTCCACCTGGATCGGACCCAAAGGCGGGGCAGCCCTCCGCTGAGAATGCTCCGCCCAAGCCCGGCAAGAGCTTCCCGGGCGTGCACACTGATGCGCCGGCGCGGCCGGGCAGGAGCGCCGCATACTTTCTGAATGAGCTCCACGGGTTATCCGGGGAGACTAAACCTATAACGAAACCATTGCCATGATAGAGCGATTTAGATTATCCACGAGAATCGCCGTGATCGGGATTCTGACGGCCTTGTGCTTCGCCGCAGCACTACCGTGGATCTACCTCCGGATCCGAACTTCGTACTACGAGAGTAAGTGGGAGAAGATTACCCAGCTTGTGAATGGCGCCGCGGGCGCCCTCGACTATTACGGCAGGCAGGCCAGCGCAGGCGCTATGACGAAGGAGCAGGCCCAGGAGGCGGCCCGGCAGGCCGTGAGGAGCA
>CAVSGB010000082.1:0-8990 GCA_963726845.1 uncultured Bacteroidota bacterium
GAACTTCAAAAAGCACAAACCCGTTAGTCATATTATCAAACAAAAGGCGATATCGCTCTTCACTTTCACTTAATTTCAGAACTGCTTTTTTTTGTTCAGTAATGTCAAGGTAATTCGACAGTAAACATATTTCGTTATTTAATTCAATAGTATTAAACGAAACCAAAACATTTCTTATTTCACCTGATTTGTTTTCTATTGTTGTCTCAATATTTATTGTAGTTTCATTTTCGTTCAATTGTCTGACTATGTTTTCCCTGTCTTCGGCATGGGTATAAAGGTTTAATTCTTTAATAGTTTTTCCTAAAGCTTCCTGACGGGGATATCCTGTAATATTTTCAAAACTTTTATTGACATCAATAATACATCCATCTGTAATTCTTACTATAGCGGATGAAATTGGATTTGAGCGAAAGGCTTTTGAAAAACGTTCCTGTGATTGTTTTAATTCAATTTCATTCTTTTTTCTTTCGGAAATATCACGGATAACTGCAAGGACAAATTGCTGTCCGCTAACTTTAGTGTTTTTAAGCAATACTTCAACCCAGAATGTTTCGCCGGTCACTTTTTTTGCTATCCACTCAAAAACTTGTTCTCCTTCTTTTAAAGTTTTTTCTATCCATTTATAAGCTTCATACTGAGAATATGGTTCAGTTCCAAGGCTAATTTCATTTAATGTTAATTTCAAAGCTTGTTCGTAAGTACATGCGTACATCTTGCACATACATTGATTAACATTCACAATTTTTCCGGTTTGTGCTTCTTGCAAAAAAACTGCATCGCTTATTGAATCAAAAATAGTTTGTATGTAATCCCTTGAATACGTAATTTCTTCCTTAACTAACTGTAGTTTTTTATACTTAAGAGAAAGGGCAGAATATTCATTTTTGATTTTTTCCTCATTTTTTTTACGATCTGTAAAGTCACGGGAAACTCCCAATATTTTGACAACTTTTCCCTTATTATTTTTAATCAAAGAAGTTATCACTTCTGTTGGAATTACATAGCCATTTTTATGCATCTCGTCCAATTCATTTTTCTGAATGCGCAACGAATCATCACCGGCTTCGTAATTTTCTATTCTTTTCGGTAATATTTCATTGACTAAGTTAAAGGATGACATGGATAATTTGTCCCGAATTGAATGAGATTGTGCTTCTTCCTGGGTAAATCCGCGAAGCTTTTCTACGGATGGGCTGACAATAAGAAAACTTTTCTGATGGTAAATCATAAATCCATATAACATCATCAGAGTTTTCAGATAAAAGTTCGTAGAACTCTTTATAATCAATGCTTTGCATTTTCACAGTAGTTTTGTATTTTTTTACGTGTACATTACATTTAAAGTTGCCAATCTAAAAATAAACATAATTGTTTGAAATAGAAATAAAATATTGAACTCCAATTAGAAATATGGTTACTAAATTTTTGTATAAATAAAATAAATGTGGCATACCCTTGTTGTGAAAGATATTGTTAAGCCGCTTCTTTAAAAGTTATTTCATAATTTTACTTTATTCGTTTAAATGTCGATGAAGCAATGAAAAATCAAAAAATAATCACAGATTCTAAAATTTCAGGAAACATTTTTTTCGATAAGCACTGGCCTTTCCTATGGATTTTTATCATTGGTCTGATGCTTTATGGACGAACATTGAATTTTGGTTTTTCCCCACTAGATGAGTCGAACCTGATTCTTGAGCGTATCGAATGGTACAAGGATGTTTCTAACCTTCCTTCACTTTTTTCTAAAGGGGTTTTCAACAATAAAAACATGGGCGAGCAGTATTACAGGCCTGTGCTAATGTTAACTTTTATGACCGATACTCTTATTGGAAATGGAAGTCCTAAAGTTTACCACCTCACCAATATTATATTACATATTATTGCTTCAATATTATGCTTTTTATTTTTCACAAGGCTTTTACAAAGCCGACGAAACGCCTTTCTAATAACCTTGGTTTTTCTTGTACATCCTGTTTTTACTCATGCAGTGGCCTGGATACCTGGCCGTAACGACACACTTATGGCAATTTTTTCATTGGCTTGTTTTATTTTTTTTATCGATTACCTGAAATATAAAAAATGGCACCAACTCGTTTTGCATTACGTATTTTTGTTTCTGTGCTTGTTAACTAAGGAAAGCGCATTTGTTATTATACTTGTGCTTGCAATTTATTATTGGCTTTTCAGCGAAAAAAAAAGTTGCCACTGCGTTTCATTTTATTTATTATCATGGCTAATGGTTGGTGTGGCTTGGGTTATCCTTAAAAACTCAGTTATAAAGACCGAAGTAAACTTTGCATTATTCGATTATAAAAAAATTTTCATTGATGCCTCACAAGCCCTTTTTATCTATATTGGCAAGATATTTTTTCCATTCAATCAGGCCGTTTTGCCCACTGTTAAAGGGACTACTATAATTATAGGAGTTTTAGTTACTATTGGATTGGGTTTTATTATATTAAAATACAAAGTCTCTGGTTATAGGAAAGTAATATTCGGACTGGCATGGTTTATCCTGTTTCTGGGCATTCCATTGTTACTGGCCACATTCGACGGTATGGGGCTTCATTACGAACATCGCATGTATGTGCCTATGATTGGCTTTTTGCTTTTTCTGTCATGCCTTAATATTAAGATTCCTAATCTTACAAGTTGGTTGGTTATTTTAATCATTCTTTTCTTTATAAAAACAATTCTCCGGTTCCAGGTCTATAGGGATAGTATGTCATTTACCAATGCAGCTGTCGAAGAATCTCCAAATTTACCAATGTCTTATAATCTTAGAGGAGCTGAATTCAGAAAAAGAAATAGACTTGACCTTGCAGAAGCAGATTTTTCTTCGGCTCTAAAAATCGATTCGTTATACCTTTATTCATTATTTAATCTTGGTGCTTTGTACAACGAACAGGGCAAACCCGGAATGGCTTTAAAAGTACTGAACCGGGGGCTAAAAAAAGACTCACTAAATGTTGGGGCACTCTATGCAAGGGGTAATACTTATTTTGATTTAAATGATTTTCGGTATGCAATATCTGATTATTCGAAATGTATTGTCTTATATCCACAATACAGTAAGGCTTATAATAACCGTGGAAATTCATATTCGAACCTCAGGCAATTTGATAAAGCTATAGCCGACTATAATAATGCCATACTCAAAGATCCGAAGAATGCAGTTGCATATAGCAACCGTTCAAACGCTTATTTAGAAACAGGTAAATATACCGATGCATTAAATGATATCGAAAATGCTATAATGCTAAATTCTTCGCCGGAATTAGTTGCTGCAAAAAATCACATACTTGCAGTTATGCAAAATGAAAATGCTGGCGAAAAGATAGAAGTTTCATTTATAGAACAACAATTGTTGCCGAAAGCGTTGGAATATTTTCGCAACAAACATTATCAGGAAGCGCTATTCATTTTCCAAAAACTAAAAACTGCGGCAGACAAGGCAGGAATGAAGAAAAACAAGATTTCGCACATGAACAACATAGGATTGTGTTTTATGAAGATGAACATGCCACAGGAAGCAGAGCAGGAATTTACGAAAATTATTTTACTCGATCCAAAATACGAAAGAGCATATTCTAACCTCGGATTATTGAATAAGTTACGGGGAAATTTTAAAATGTCAATGCTCTTTTACAAATCAGCACAAAGGATAAATCCTGGCAATTCTCAGTATGCAGCTGAAATAGCTAACTTAGAGAGAATGTCAGCAAACTAAAATTTTCTTGATAGCATAAAAATTTAGGACAAGTTATGAAAATATGCTTATCTAAATTCTTTTTATAAAAAAACCCTGTCGATTTAACAACAGGGTTTGTATTTAAAGGATTAAATATATTTATTTCTTTTCACCTTTAATTGCAGCCTGTGCAGCAGCCAAGCGTGCAATAGGTACGCGGAAAGGTGAGCAGCTGACATAAGTCAAACCTGCCTTGAAGCAGAATTCTACTGAAGCAGGGTCGCCACCTTGTTCTCCGCAGATACCAACTTTTAAATCTGAACGTGTTGCACGGCCTTTTTCAACTGCCATTTTAATCAATTGGCCAACACCATCCTGGTCAATAGTCTGGAATGGATCGGCAGCCAACATTTTGTTGTCGAGATAATCGTTCATAAAACTACCGATATCATCGCGGCTGAAACCAAATGTCATCTGGGTCAAATCGTTCGTTCCGAATGAGAAGAATTCAGAGGATTTAGCCATACGGTCTGCAAGCAAGCAAGCACGTGGAATTTCAATCATCGTACCATATTTGTAATCAATACTCTTAATTCCAAATTTAGCGCAAGCTTCAGCATATACGCGGTCGGTTATTTTCTTTGTAAAATCTAATTCAGAAACATCGCATGTTACAGGAACCATAATTTCTGCATGGGGATCTTTTCCTTCTTTTTTCAATTCAGCAGATGCTTCAAAAATAGCGCGTACCTGCATTTCAGAAACTTCAGGATAGGTAACACCCAAACGTACACCGCGATGTCCCATCATCGGGTTTGATTCGTGTAGTGCTTCTCCCCTCTTTGCTATAGCCTGAACTGATATACCTAAAGATTTTGCCAATTCTGCCTGTTTTTCGGCGCCTTGTGGAACAAATTCGTGTAACGGCGGATCAAGTAAACGGAATGTTACAGGTAACCCATCCATTGCTGCCATAGTAGCTTTGATATCTTTTTTCACAAATGGGAATAATTCATCCAAAGCTTTGCGTCGTTCTTCAACACCTTCACTAAGTATCATTTTGCGCAATAAGAACAACGCCTGATCTGAACCTTCGCCATAAAACATATGCTCGGTACGGAACAAACCGATACCTTCAGCACCATAATCGCGGGCTATTTTGGCATCGGCCGGAGTATCAGCATTGGTGCGTACACCCATTTTGCGGAATTTGTCCACAATTTTCATGAATGTCTGGAAACGTGGGTTTTCAGAAGCGTCCATTAATTGAATTGCACCAATATAAACACATCCTTTTGTACCGTTTAATGTTACAATATCACCTTCTTTAAGGACTTTATCAGAACCGGCAACTTTGCATTTCTTTGTTGCAGCATCAACATGCAATCCACCTGCACCCACGATACAGCATTTTCCCCATCCACGTGCAACCAGAGCTGCATGCGAAGTCATGCCTCCACGGGCAGTCAGAATACCTTCGGCAGCTCTCATCCCTTCTACATCTTCAGGATTTGTTTCTTCGCGAAGAAGAATAACTTTTTCGCCTTTGCGGTGCCAAGCAACAGCATCTTCAGCTGTAAAAACTATTTTTCCTACAGCAGCACCAGGGCCTGCCGGTAATCCTTTTACAATCGGAGAAACTTTCTTTTCAGCCTCAGGGTCACAGATAGGATGCAATAATTCATCGAGTTGAACAGGTTCTACCCGGGTTACAGCTATTTTTTCATCTATCAGTTTTTCTTCGAGCATATCCATAGCCATGTTTAACGCAGCGGTACCGGTACGTTTACCGGCACGGCACTGCAACATGTAAAGTTTATTTTCCTGGATTGTAAACTCGATATCGAGCATATCTTTGTAAGCAGTCTCTAATATAGTGCGGATGTTGTCAAGTTCTTTGTAGGTTCCTGGCATAGCTTCCTGCATACTGTGAAGATGCTTGTTTTGCTCATTTTTGGTATCGTCGTTCAACGGACTTGGAGTACGGATACCTGCTACAACATCTTCGCCCTGTGCATTAACAAGCCATTCGCCATAGAATTTGTTTTCGCCGGTTGCAGGGTTACGGGTAAATGCAACGCCGGTTGCTGAAGTATCGCCCATATTACCAAATACCATAGCCTGAACATTTACTGCAGTTCCCCATGCATCCGGAATTCCTTCTATACGGCGGTATGAAACAGCTTTTTTCCCATTCCAGCTTTTAAATACAGCTTTGATACCACCAATCATTTGTTCTTTTGCGTCATCGGGAAATTCAGTACCAAGTACTTCTTTAACTTTTTTCTTAAAATCTTCAGCCAACTGTTTTAATTCTTCGGCCTTAATTTCGGTATCCGATTTATAACCTTTTTTATGTTTGAATTCATCCAATATTTCGTCCAAAACTTTACGGATACCTTTGCCATCTTTAGGTTCAATACCTTCGGCTTTTTCCATTACCACATCGGCATACATCATAATAAGACGACGGTATGAATCCCAAACAAAACGCGGGTTATTTGTTTTTTTAATGAAACCGGGAATTGTTGCACTGCAAAGGCCAACATTCAAAACTGTATCCATCATACCAGGCATTGATTTGCGGGCACCGGAACGGCATGAAACAAGAAGTGCATTTTCTGCATCTCCATATTTCATTCCCATTACATCTTCAACTTTTTTAAGGTTTGCCCAAACTTCAGCATTTAATTCAGCCGGAAGCTGGCAATTGTTGTCGTAATATTCCGTACAAACATCTGTAGTTACTGTAAATCCAGCAGGTACAGGTAATCCTAAAAGGCACATCTCAGCAAGGTTTGCACCTTTGCCGCCCAACAGGTTTTTCATTTCTGCTTTTCCATCGGCATTCTTTGCACCGAAGAAATAAACTCTTTTTACTTGTGACATGGTTGACTATTTTATTTGGTTAAATATTTGATATTTAATTATTTATAATGTTTTCTTCAAAAAATAAAGGTACAAATGTACTTAAAAAAACGGTTCGAAATATTATTAAGTAAATATTTTAATCCATCTTCTGCCACCTTAGTTTATGACAATCATTTTTGAATTAAAGTTTAAGAAAGTTTGAATTATTAAAAAAAGTTAATATAAAATATGAATCACCGGAAATTTAAAATCTGAGCGTCAAAATCAAAAGTCGTAATAATAACAAATAATATAAACAATTGTGAAAATCCGAACTTTGCTCATGTGTCTCTGGTATCTTCTTTTGAATTGCCAAATGGTATCAGCCAAAGAAAATTTACTCAATGGGGTTCATGTTTCCGGCCAGGTTGTAGACAGCGTCAATGCCACACCTCTTTCTTATGCTGCCATAACATTAAAAGGAAAAAGGATTACTACTTTAACAAACGATAACGGATATTTTGAAATAGACATTCCGGCAGATACCTGTACAATTGTTGCAACTTATGTTGGTTTTAGAAATAAAGAAATTAAGTTAAACCCCAAATTGGTAAATGAAAAATTGATTATCAATTTAATCAATGAAAATAAAGAAATAGATGAAGTAAGGATTTTCACGGAAAAGGAGAAAATTGCACGCATGTCGCCAACTGAGATAAGCGCAGTCAATATATCGCCAAAGCTTATTACCAAGCTCCCGAATATGGGTGAAGTTGATGTTATGCGTTCTTTCCAGTTATTGCCAGGTATTTCAGGTTCAAACGAAAGTTCATCGGGGTTGTATGTTTTTGGCGGAACCCCTGACCAAAACCTGATACTTTTCGATGGGATGACCATTTACCATGTCGATCACTTTTTCGGATTTTTCAGTGCATTTAACGCCAATACCATTGATGATATAGAATTGCTGAAAGGCGGTTTTCCTGCACTTTATGGCGGAAGGCTTTCCAGTGTTATGGTAATTACAGGCAAGCCGGGCGATTTGAATAATATTCATGCAGGAGGAGGCATCAGCCTGTTGAGCGCTAATATTTATGGCGAAACACCAATTGTTAAAAATAAACTTTCCATTCAGTTTGCAGCCCGACGCTCATATTCAGATATTATTCAAACCAGCCTGTACAATAAAATTTTTGACTTATATGACCAAACCACCACCACTGCTATTCCTGCCAGTACAACTTCAACTGCAGGTTCAGGATCCGGATCAAGATTTGGTGGAGGCGGAGGCGGTTTCAGAGGAGGAGGACGTTCATTCCAACAGCAATCGGTAACACCGACTTTTCATTTTTACGACCTCAATTCAAAGCTTACATACAAACCTTCGGAAAAGGATGAGATTTTCTTCAGCTTTTATAATGGCGAAGATTTGCTTGACCAGTCACAGAGCAGCGTATCATCGGGCTTTACCCGAAATGGATCAAGCGGGAGCCTAACAAATATTACCAATTGGGGAAATACAGGTGTTAGCGGACAATGGAAACGGAAATGGAACGAAGATTTTAACAGTCATATATTTCTTTCCTATTCTAGTTATTTTAACCTTACCGACCGCGAACTCAATACTTCTTCTGCCGGAACAACAACCACTACCTACACAAATGCCAGTCAGGCTTTTGATAACGCAAATGTGAGCAACAAAATCAATGATATTACTTTCAGGTTTAAAAATGATTGGAAAATATCAGCGGGCAACCAGTTGGGTTTTGGCACCGAAATAACCAACAATAAAATAAATTATACGGGCCAGCGTACAGATACCCTGACAGTAAACGGGAATGCTAATATTTTCGCCGGGTATCTTCAGGATAATATTGACATTACAAAAAAATTCCACCTTCTTGTTGGTTACCGTGGCGATTACTTCCAGGGAACTTCAAAATTTTACAATGAACCCCGTGTTTCTTTGATTTACAATATTTCCGATAACATATCCTTAAAAGGTGCTTATGGAAAATATTACCAGTTTGTTTCCTGCGTTACCCAGGAGGATATCCTTATGGGAAACAGTCAATACTGGCTATTGGACAATTCGTCAAACGTCCCGGTAAGTTATTCCACACATTACATTACCGGTATTTCATACGAGAATAGTAATTTTCTTTTTAATGCTGAAGGCTATTATAAGGATTTGACAAATGTTTTAGAGGAAACTTCGAGGAATACGCAGAATTTTTCAGCATCGGATAATATCACGGCTATATATTCCGGCACGGGGATAGCAAAAGGTGTTGATTTTATGCTTCAGAAGAAATATGGTAATACTACAGGTTGGATTAGCTACACGTTGGGTTCAGTTATTTATAATTTCCCCGCTTTGAACTACGCGCAATCGTTTTATGCCGACCAGCGACCAAACCCATGAATTTAAAGCCGTTGCAAC
>CAVSGB010000083.1:0-3628 GCA_963726845.1 uncultured Bacteroidota bacterium
AGCGATTTTCTATCAAACTACACCAAAACTTGATGCGAGATTGAAAGCTAAATAACCGTATAAACCCCGCCATTGCTTATGAGCGCGTGTTAGGCGACGTGCTTTTTTTTTATAATTTTTGTAGGCTATTTATTAAATCTCGTAATTCCTTATCGGATATTGAAGATGGGTCATGGGTTAAATCCGTTGAAATGTATTATATTTGACAAAAAAACATGAGACATTATAAAATTGTGACATGTACATTCTGCAACAGTGATGATTTAGTAAAAAATGGACATAGTGAGAATACAACACAACGCTGGTATTGTAACAATTGTAAAAAAAGTTTTCAATTAGAATATCGTTATAATGCCAGAAAGCCGGGGGTTAAAGAACAAATAACCGAACTAACAATGAACAGCAGTGGTGTTCGGGATATAAGCCGGACATTACAAATAAACAAAAACACTGTGATTTCAGAGTTAAAAAAAAACGCCGCAAACAAACCCATACCTGCTGGACATGATAGAAGCCAAACAGCTTGAAAAGCTTGATGTTGTCATACATTATACAGCAGAAATGGACGAGTTCTGGAGTTTTGTTGAAACTAAAACAAACCAACGCTGGACATGGTATGCAATGGACAAAAAATCTGGAATAATAATAGCGTGGCATAATGGGAAAAGAACAGATAATGACTTTAAAGTACTATTAAGCCGAATGGACAATATCCCTATCAATAATTATTATACTGATGATTGGGGTTCATATTCCAGGCTATTGCCATGCGATAAACATATTGTGGGCAAAGATGAAACATGGAAAATTGAAAGAAAAAACCTAAATTTTAGGACACATATTAAAAGGCTTAACAGAAAAACAATTTGTTATTCCAGAGATGAAGTAATTCATGATAATGTTATAGGAATGTATATTGAGAGATATTATTATAAAACTGGAAAGTATGGGAATAGCATAATCAACGGATTTAACCCATGACCTGAAGATGTTTCACTTTTGTCATAGATTGAAATTAAATTTACAATAATAGTGTCCCCATTATTTTCAATCAGTCCAATAATTTCAGTATCCAAATGACTTATAATTCTTAAACCACCACTTTTGCCTTTTCCTTTACTTTTTACCGCAAGTCTAATTTTGTAAGAATCTTGTCCAATAGATTTTCCCAATCTCGGATTAATTGTCAATTCATTCTCAAGTTGAGTTCATTGGCAGTTTGATATTAAAACTTATGACAAGGCTAAACAATACAATAAATTAGACGAAATCGGACAAATATTTCGTGTTGAGTTGAAATTTAAAAAAATGGCTGAACTTAATAATATTGGCATTTACTATTTATCAAACCTTTTAAAACCCGAAATTTATAAGAAACTAAGCGAAATATTAATAAGTACATGGAATGAAATACTTTATATTGACCAGTCGGTTAACATTGAGAATCTAACTCCAAAACAGCGTGAAGACTTAAAAAACTGGATTAACCCAAATTACTGGCAGGGATTAACAGAACACCCAATAAAAAAGAAATTCAATACTGAAAAAGAAAGGTATCAAAAAATAGTAAAAGAACATTCCGCAAATATCCAGAATCAAATTAGTAAACTAATTTTTCAAAAATGGGAAAATTTGACCGGGTGTTTTAACCTTGCTAAAACAGAAAATCAGGAAATTTTGACCGACAATTTGAAAAATGGAAAACAGGAAACAGGAAAAATTGTCCATTTAATTACTCAGTCATTTATTCCCAATAATGAAAAACGTTGCCCAATAACAGGTTTAAATATTTCAATGCAAGTTTTAAGAAGTAAATATTTAACTTCAAAAGGAGTGGAATATTATTATAAAAATGAACCGGAATTATTCAAATCAAAACTATTGCCCAGAATTGGCAAAAAGTGGCGAAATATGGCAATAGAAATTCAGTTTAGAGAAATTGCACACAGTTTCAGGAATAAAAAGTTTGACGCTCAAAACAATCCACGCAATAACACAAAGAGGGCAATATTTAAAGTTTTAAAATACCCGTCTCTTTTCGATAACATGAAATTGATAGATGAAAACAAAAGAAGGATTGCAGGGCTTTAAATAAAGTTGAGGCCGTTGCAAACAACAATAAAACAACAATACTATGGCATTTCAAACCGGAAAATCAGGAAACCCGAAAGGACGAAAAAAAGGCAGCAAAAATAAAACACCTGAAGAAATAAGGCAGCTTATTCAAAACTTCATTGAAAGGAACATTGATAAACTTCAAACGGACTTTGATAAACTTGCGCCTGAGAAAAAATTAACATTTATTGAAAAATTATTTTCACACGTTTTGCCAAAACCTTTGAATGAACTTGAAATGCTGACTGATGAGCAATTAGACGAAATAATTAACAGGTTAAAAAATAAATAAAATGAATAGGTTACAAAAAATACAGAAAATTAAAAAGTTGCTAAATGAAAACAATCATTCAGATATTTCATTAAACCAAGCTCCACAAATTAATATTCAGGTTATTGATACAGGTTTCCCAATTCGAGAAAGCGAAGGTGAAGAAAATGAATAGGCTGCAAAAAATCCAAGAAATTAAAAAGTTGGCCAATGAACCGCCAAAATTTGATTATTCAATAATAAGTACGCCCGACCTTGAATATTCTGCACTTATCTGGCTAAGGTATGAAGGTGGAGAACTTAAAAAAACAGATATTGAGTTCAAAAAGGCTATTAAATACATGGAAACAAAATATAAATTCAAATATGATCCCATCCGTTATGACCAGAAAAGAGAAAATTGAATTAATACGATCAGGCATTAAACATGAAAAAAAACCAAGATATAGGTTTCAAGCCCAACAAAAGGAAGACAGGACTTATGATGTAAAAGGAATTGACCTTAAAAACAATGTCAGTATTGATGGCAATTATTCTGAAGACCAAGTTTACAAAATGAATAAAGAAAACGACCACAGTAGTATTACAAATTGTATAATCAATTTTTATCCTACAATTAAATCACGTCCTCCAGCAACGATTGTTTTTAAATAGAAACCCCTTGCAATTAAACAAAGGATTTCATAAGAACTTTCAACCTAATTTTTATTAGCTGGTTTTTATTGTTTTATTATTTTCTTTGTTATGACACACTTATCGGATGAAACAATTTTTACAAAATATAAACCTGAAACATATTTACTCATGTCAATTTCATTATTGCCCTTATTAATTTTTGAATTATAAACCTTTAGTCCACTAACAGTGTAAATGGCAATAGTTGTTTGAGAAAGTGGTTTTGAAAATAAAATCATCAATTTATCAATTACTAGTGAAGGGTAAATAGTAACATCAGCATTTGAAATTTCAATAATACTTGTATTTGCTGCTGCTTGAGTTACAGTAATAGTTTTAGGTGTTACTCCACTTCCTGAGACAGTTATTATTGCAGTTCGTGGACTTTTAGTATTATTAGCTGATGCAGCTATTGAAATTGAGGCATTGTTTGAACCTGATAAACTGCTAACTGCTAACCAAGTTTGATTACTGCTTACATTCCAACTTATATTAGAAGTTATATCAAATGTAGTTGTACTACTTTTACTTGGAGCAATACGGTAACTGAAAGTCGAAGAAGAAAAA
>CAVSGB010000084.1:0-4778 GCA_963726845.1 uncultured Bacteroidota bacterium
GAAGCCGTAAATTTAATAGAAACATCGAAAATGCAAACAATTTGATTGATTGTTATATTTGTTCTTTGAAGAAAAGCGAACGTGTCAGTAATCCATAGGTCAGAGTTTGATATCCTGAATCCTGGGTCAAATTATCCGATATCCCGTACCGGGTATGTTGTAGGTTGAAATTTTTACTCGTAGCTTCCCATCTTGAGCATGACAATTTCCTGTTCGGTAAGGAAACGCCATTCACCGCGTTGCAGGCCTTTTTTGGTAAGGCCGGAAAAATAAACGCGGTTTAGTTTTTCAATTTTATAACCCAGATGCTCAAAAATACGGCGTACAATGCGGTTTCGGCCTGAATGGATTTCAATGCCAACCTGTTTTTTGTCTTTTGGGTCGACGAAATTAATCTCATCTGCTTTTATAAAACCATCTTCAAGCTCAATACCGACAGATATGGTTTCAACATCTGCACCCCTAAGGTTTTTATCGAGATAAACATGATAGATTTTCTTCCTGTTGTGACTGGGATGGCTTAATTTTTTTGCCATGTCGCCATCATTGGTAAGTAATAAAACTCCCGTTGTATTCCTGTCGAGACGGCCAACCGGGTAAACACGTTCTTTACAGGCTCCTTTTATCAATTCAAGCACAGTTCGTTTGGCATAAGGATCTTTTAAAGTTGTTATATAATCTTTTGGTTTATTCAATAAGATATAAACCAGCTTTTCTTTTTTCATTCGCTCTCCATTATAGCGAATATCGTCGGAAGGCGAGACTTTTGTGCCAAGTTCGGTTATAATTTTACCGTTAACAGAAATTAACCCGGAAGTTATAAAAACATCGGCTTCACGGCGTGAACAGATGCCGCTCGAAGCAATTATTTTATTCAGCCTCACAAGCCCGTCGTCAACCTTTTTAATAATTTTTTTAATTATTGGCCTATCCCTGAATTCTGTCTTTTTAAAAATGCGTGGTTTGTTAAAAGACTTTCTTTTTTCATAACCAAAAATTTTCCCCGATTTCGTTTCTGACTTTTCGCCTTCAATGCTTGTTTCATTATCATTTCTGGCTCTTACCGGTCTTCTTTCATATTCCGGCTTTCGAAAACTACTCGGTTTATTAAAAGAATTTTTCTTTTCGTAACCAAACTTTTCCCCCGATTTTGTTTCTGACTTTTCACTTTCAACGCTTGTTTCATTATCATTTCTGGCCCTCACAGGTCTTCTTTCATATTCCGGTTTTCGAAAACTACCGGGTTTATTAAATGAATTTCTTTTTTCATAACTAAAGTTTTTCCCTGATTTCATTTCTGACTTTTCACTTTCAACGCTTGTTCCATAATCATTTCTGGTTCTCACAGGTCTTCTTTCATATTCCGGCTTTCGAAAACTACCCGGTTTATTAAAAGAATTTTCCTTTTCGTAACCAAACTTTTTCCCCGGCCTTGTTTCTGATTTTTCATCTTGCGGGCTTTTTGAATCTCCCCTTCTGGTTCTTGTAACCAATGGTTTGTCATCATCGCGTTTGTAGGACATGCCATAAACCTTTTTATCTCCTGATACCTGCCTGTCCGGTTTACGGGTATAATTCCTTTTGTTGATCATAATGTATTAATTTTCAAAATGTCTAAGAGATTGTTTTGGAATTCTTAAAAAATTCAACACAGAGAAATAATCATACTTTTAATTTAACTTAACCATGCATTTAATACATTAGTTCTGATTGAGCTTATGAAAACAGAGAAAGCACAGAAACCACTGAGATTTGAAAAATCGCATGCGATTTTTCGCTCTATGTTCTCAGTGTATTCTCAATATATTGAATGTTATAAGTAGTTTTTAACAAATAATTTCAAATAATTTTCAAATAATGCCTGAATTTTACTCTGTGTTTAAATTCTTTGTAATTCCCAAACAAGTTGCAAAAGTAATCAGAAATTTACTGCTATCCGATTTATTGTTCTTCTTTAATCAATAAAACACAAAATAGTTATTTTTGCACTACAAAAAACAAACATAAATGACATTAATAAAATCAATCTCAGGAATCCGCGGCACGATCGGGGGTAAACCAGGCGACAATCTCACTCCTTTGGATATAGTAAAATTCACGGCTGCTTTCGGTAACTGGATAAAACAACAGAGTGGAAAAGATAAATGTGCGGTCGTGCTGGGCCGCGATGCACGCATTTCCGGGCCAATGGCCGAGCAGTTGGTTTGCGGGACGCTTATGGGGCTTGGCATTGATGTTATCAATACAGGGTTTGCCACAACGCCTACAGTTGAAATTGCAGTAACCGAAGCCAAAGCCGACGGCGGGATGATCCTTACTGCCAGCCATAACCCGAAACAATGGAACGCTTTAAAGCTTTTGAACAACAAAGGAGAATTTATAAACGATGCCGAAGGCCGAAAAGTGCTTCAAATGGCCGACAGCGATAATTGCATTTTTGAAAACGTCGATTCGCTGGGCAAAATATTAAACAGGAATGATTTCAATGAAACCCATATAAACAAAATTCTCGCCCTTCCTTTAACCGATAGGGCTGCAATCAAGGCTGCAGGTTTTAAAATAGCCATCGATTGTGTAAATTCTGTTGGTGGGATTGTACTCCCTTCACTTTTAAAAGCGCTTGGCGTTAATGAAGTTTTTGAATTGTATTGTACGCCCGATGGCCAATTCCCGCATAACCCGGAACCATTGCCCGAAAATCTCACTGAAATTTCGAAATTGGTTAAAGACAAAAAAGCTGACCTGGGTTTTGTTGTGGATCCCGATGTCGACAGGCTTGCCATCGTTTGTGAAGACGGTTCGATGTTTGGAGAAGAATATACGTTGGTTGCTGTGGCCGATTATGTTCTTTCGAAAAAACCGGGAAATACTGTCTCGAACCTGTCCTCGACGCGTGCATTGTGTGATGTAACAGAACAGCATGGCGGAAAATACACGGCTTCGGCAGTTGGCGAAGTGAATGTAGTAAATGCCATGAAGCTTACAAATGCTGTAATTGGCGGTGAAGGAAACGGTGGCGTAATTTATCCCGAACTTCATTACGGGCGTGATGCACTCGTTGGAATTGCCCTTTTCTTAAGCCATCTGGCACATTCGAAACTGAAATGCACACAATTGAAAGCTAAGTACCCGGCATATTTCATTTCTAAAAATAAAATTGAACTTACTCCGGGTATTGATGTAGATAAAATCCTTGAAGAAATGAAAAACCGGCACAGCGACAAAAAGATAAACGATTCGGACGGGGTCAGGATCGATTTTGACAAAGAGTGGGTACACCTTCGCAAATCCAATACCGAACCAATTATCAGGGTATATGCCGAAAGCAGTACAGAGGAGCAATCTCAAAAGCTTGCAAGTGAATTTATAAGTGAAACATCCATGCTCTTGCGTTCACAACAAGGATATGAATAAAATATGGATGTTTAGCTTCGCTGAGACCTTCGGGGTTCATGAGAATCAGCTATAAGATTACTAAATGTTTAAATAAAAAATATTCTCATGACATAAAAAGTATCATTTAAAAATATTTAATATTTGCTGCTATGAAACGAAGCGGAATGCATGACTTAGATTTTATACCCTGTACAAAAGCTGCCTGGGGGCGCTTCGCTTGGCAAACCACTGAATTAGCTTTGTTTTATTAGCCGATGTTAGGTTTATAAATTATTTTATCAATAATTCTACGTGCTTACCTAATCCAGTTTCAAATATTTTGAATAAAGTCGACAATTGGATATCACATTTACCATTTTCCAATCTTGATATATAGCTCTTTTGTGTCCCAATTTTGTCTGCCAATTGCTGCTGAGTGATTTTAGCTTCTTTTCTTGTCTCTTTAAGAATCTCAGTTATCACATAATAATTAGCATTCTCCTCATAATTATCTCTTTTAGGAGTACCTATCTTACCATATTTAATATCTAAAAGCTCATCAAATGTCTTAGCTTTTCTAATTGTTTCTTTTTGGTTTTTCATTTCTTTTATTTTTTAATTCAAAATACTCTTTCATTAACTTTTTTGCAAGCTTAATCTGCTCTTTAGGAGTTTTCTGAGTCTTTTTTTGAAAGCCATTAAAAAGAACCACAATATTCCCTTCGTCAAAACAGCAGAAAATTCTGAAAATATTCGACCCAAATTCGATTCTGATCTCAAACAATCCATCAGAATCAATCAAATGATCAAAAAACTTCTTAGGAATATGCTCGACTTGTCTGACAATCCTTAAAACATATTCAATTTTCTCTTGTATGCCAGCAGTCTGTTCAAGATAAAAATTTACAAAATACTCTCCATGAAATATTATTTTTCTTCTTAAAAATCTCACGAGTCAAAGTTAACTTAAAAGGCAACATTTCGCAAATTGCAGAAGATTTTTTTGCACCTATACAATAAAATAACCGGAATAATATTTTCTTAACAACTTTCTATTTGAGAATATGTAATAAATTTGTCGGAATAATCATTTTCACAGATTGGTTGTTCTATTAAAACAGAAATATCAAACAAATAAAGATAATTATGAAGAAAAGAATTTTTAGTTCTGTCCTGATGCTTTTGTTGACAATTAGTTTTGTCAGTTTTGCACAACAAAAAATTGCCACTGCATCGTTTGTTACCGATAACCACGATTTTGGTAAAATTAACGAAGCGGATGGCCCGGCAACTTATCAATTTACATTTACAAATACTGGAGGCGAACCACTTATACTTTCGGATGTAAAAGCATCGTGCGGCTGTACAACGCCAAGCTGGTCGAAAGAACCGGTATTGCCTGG
>CAVSGB010000085.1:0-3830 GCA_963726845.1 uncultured Bacteroidota bacterium
ATTTGAAGGATAACTTTTTCGACTGGATTATGGGAAAAATCCATGACCGTGCGATGAAATTAAATCGACCTTTTTCTTATGCGATTTAATGAAATTTTTAATTTGGAGTCCAATATATTTTCCGTATTCCCAGTCAAGTTTTGTCAATTCAAGTCCGGAAAGTTTATAAGCTTCCCAGAGTCTATCTTTCCATTCCTGTGAATATGGAATAGTAATGGCATTATTTATTTTACTGTTCCAGGTATCGTCCTTTTTTTCAAATTCGCATAATGCCAGGTCAAGCCCATCTAACTACGAACCTGACATAACGCCGATAACCCAATGCTTTTTCATATTTTGGGTATTTTGTAATTACATAATTTGTGTATTGCCATAGAATTCAAATAATGAAATTCAAAACAGTTTTTTTATGATATATTAAAAGACATAAATCATATCATTTATTGCTTTTATATTTGAGTTGTAAAACAGCTTGTAGAATTGCTTTACAATAGATATCTGCCAACGTTTCTGTATTTGGCTTTTCAAAATAGATGCATCAACAAAGTTCATCCCTGATATGAATTCGGGCGAAATCCTCACTGCATTCTCAGTAGTAGCTGAGCTTTCTGAGGTTCCGAGTGGTAAAAACCCATATTTATTATATATTGAAAGTGTAATTTTGACTTTGGGTTTGAAAATATCTTCATTTTTCTTACTTTCAGTATTATTGTTTTCAATTGATGCATCTATTTTTAAAAAATATTTGGTATCTGCAAGTTTGATTGCTTTTTGGATGTTGGTATTTGGATAGCCGTAATCATCGTATTTTATCTTACCTAAACTATTCACAGGTAAAATGTAAATGGACAAACTATCTGTAAGAAATTGATTAGTTTATATAATTATACTAATCAATTTCTTACAGATAGTTTGTCCATTTACATTTTACCTGTGAATAGTTTAGGTAAGATAAAATACGATGATTACCGGCTATCCAAATACCAACATCCAAAAAGCAATCAAACTTGCAGATACCAAATATTTTTTAAAAATAGATGCATCAATTGAAAACAATAATACTGAAAGTAAGAAAAATGAAGATATTTTCAAACCCAAAGTCAAAATTACACTTTCAATATATAATAAATATGGGTTTCTGCCTGCTGAAACCTCAGAAAGCTCAGCTACTACTGAGAATCCAGTGAGGATTTCGCCCGAATTCATCTCAGGGATGAACTTTGTTGATGCATCTATTTTGAAAAAGCCAAATACAGAAACGTTGGCAGATATCTATTGTAAAGCAATTCTACAAGCTGTTTTACAACTCAAATATAAAAGCAATAAATGATATGATTTATGTCTTTTAATATATCATAAAAAAACTGTTTTGAATTTCATTATTTGAATTCTTATGGCAATACACAAATTATGTAATTACAAAATACCCAAAATATGAAAAAGCATTGGGTTATCGGCGTTATGTCAGGTTCGTCGTTAGATGGGCTTGACCTGGCATTATGCGAATTTGAAAAAAAGGACGATACCTGGAACAGTAAAATAAATAATGCCATTACTATTCCATATTCACAGGAATGGAAAGATAGACTCTGGGAAGCTTATAAACTTTCCGGACTTGAATTGACAAAACTTGACTGGGAATACGGAAAATATATTGGACTCCAAATTAAAAATTTCATTAAATCGCATAAGAAAAAGGTCGATTTAATTTCATCGCACGGTCATACAATTTTCCATAATCCAGTCGAAAAAGTTATCCTTCAAATTGGCAATGGGGCAGCAATTGCTGCTGCTACGCTTATCACATCAGTTTGCGATTTCAGGTCATTAGATGTAGCTTTAAACGGGCAGGGAGCACCCTTAGTGCCAATTGGAGATATGCTGCTTTTTAGTGAATATGATTATTGCCTCAATTTGGGAGGTTTTGCCAATGTTTCTTATACATGGTACCGAAAAAGGCTTGCATACGATATATGTCCGGTTAATTTTGTAATCAACCATTTTTCGAAACAATTAGGTTTAGAATTTGATGAAGATGGCAGGGAAGCAGCAAAAGGCAAAATACTTGAACCCCTCTACAAATCGCTGAACAAGCTTAATTACTACCATCAAAACGCACCTAAAACTTTAGGGAGAGAATGGGTCGAAAACCATTTTTTGCCCGTGTTGGACAATTATCAGTGCAGTATCCATGATAAGCTCCGAACTATATACGAACATATTGCATTTCAGCTTTCAAAAGCTTTTACTGGTTCGACTTCAAAAAAAATATTAATAACAGGCGGCGGGGCAAATAATAAATTCCTTATCGATCTTTTTCAGAAACACATTAACCTGAGAATAATAATTCCAGATAGTTTATTGATCAATTATAAAGAAGCATTTGTTTTTGCTTTTTTAGGGTTATTGCGCATCAGGGAAGAAAAAAATTGCCTGGCATCAGTTACAGGCGCTACTCATGATAGCCTGGGAGGAATTGTTTATAAAATATAGGGTTCAAAAGGTTCCAAAAAAAATTAGTTTGTAGAAAAACGTGAAATCCTTATTAAGAATTCCATCGATTTTCCCAAACTAATTACACAAAACTAACTAACTAACTAACTAACAAACTAACCTAAAATGAATTTCTTTATCTAAAACCGCTACAAATTTACAAATCGAATACCAACTGCGAGCAAAATTATTGTTAAGGTTTCTTAATGCTTTTTCAATTTTTTTGATAGCCCAAGTAAACAAGAAATGTTGTTCAAACTTCAAAATAAAGTACTTAAATTACGTTTTATAGTAATAGCGAAAATTTGATTATAACGTTTTTTATGTTTTCAATTAAAGTTTCATCCAATTGATGAAAAACTTTTAATGATTGAAATTTGTTAATGACTGATATAAGTTTTAATAATAATATTTATGTATTGATATTATTTTGCGAATAGGAATAGATTTGCAAAAACTAAAAATTTTTTTATGAAAAAATATTTAATTCATTTTTCACTCATTATTAGTCAATTTATTTCACTTCCAGCTTTTTCATGTACAAATCTATTGGTATCCAAAGGTGCTTCAGCTGATGGTTCAACTATGATTTCGTATGCAGCAGATTCGCACATTTTATACGGCGAATTATATTATAGGCCGGCAAAAGACTATCCGGCAGGTACAACCATGGAAATTTACGATTGGGATTCAACAAAGTATCTTGGTAAGATAAGGCAGGCACTTCACACTTATTCTGTAATTGGAAATATGAACGAACATCAAGTAACCATTGGAGAAACAACTTTTGGTGGGAAGGAAGAACTTCAGGATTGGAGTGCAAAGCTTGATTATGGTGGCCTTATTTATATTACTTTAGAAACTGCGCACGGCACGCGCTGCAATAGACACAATAAATAATTTATTAAATGAAAACGGATACCACAGCGAAGGCGAAACTTTTTCAATAGCCGATCCAAACGAAGCATGGATAATGGATATTATCGGAAAAGGAAGCCCTCAAAAAATAAAAGATAAAAATGGAAAGGTCATTAAAGTTAAATATAATAAAGGTGCAGTTTGGGTAGCACGCCGGGTTCCGGATGGATATATTTGCGCACATGCCAACCAGTCGCGCATACAACAGTTCCCTCTTAATGATCCCGAAAATTGCAAGTATGCACCTGATGTAATTTCGTTTGCAAGAGAAAAAGGTTGGTATAAGGGCGAAGATAAAGATTTCAGTTTTGCTGCAACTTATGCGCCATTGACTTTCGAAGGGTTGCGTTTTTGCGAAGCACGTGTTTATAGTTTCTTCAGGCGTGCCGCGCCTTCATTAAATTTATCTGCCGATTATA
>CAVSGB010000086.1:0-6295 GCA_963726845.1 uncultured Bacteroidota bacterium
TAATAATTTCAAGCAATTCATCAGCCGAAAGGTTGCTTTCTATTTCTCCAGACGGTTCGTCACTCTTATTAGTTGCAAGTGTTGTTTCAATATTCAGGAAATGCTTTTTCCTGTAAACCGCCAAAGCTGTATTTACCATTATTTTTCTCATCCATCCTTCAAAGTGGCCCCTGCCTTCGAATTGCGAAATTTTTTCAAAAATTTTCATAAAACCGTCTTGCAAAATATCTTTGGCTTCATCATGATCGTGGGCATAACGAAGACATATCGCCCACATCTTTCCGGAATATAGCCTGTAAAGCATTTCCCTCGATGAATTTTTCCCGGCGACACAACCTTTTATTATATATTCCAGGTTATCTGTCAAATTATTGCAAAATTCTTAAAGGTAAATTTACAATAAAATAGGGCAGAACCTTTTATAGGTTTTTTGCACTTTTATTTCATTTATCATAATGATGTATTTTCATGACATTTGGTTGCGTATGTTTTTATGTTTTCAATAAAGCAACCCTTTACAATAAGGAAACATCTAATTACTGAAAATTATTTTTCTTATATTTAAAATATTGAAATGAAACATTTTGACTAAATATCATTTTTTTAAATCAAAATGATGTAAATTTGAATATGGTGGATAATAGCAATTTTACATTACTAAAATTGTTTGATTATTAGACTTTTTCTTTAAGAATTATTTTGGAAATATTTATTAGTAGAGAAAAAATATTTTTTAGGGTTACTAAATGTTTTTTTTGACATTAATAATAGAATGGTTTTGATTTAAATTCTTTAATAAAATTATATATAGAAGAGCTAAAAAATGAAGTTCTGGAGAAAGGAAAATTTGAAGATTTGAAGTTTCGAAGTTTTGAAAATTAAAATATTTGAAAAAACAGAACTTAATTTAAACAAAATCAATAAGATGATAACAATGCAAAATTCATATGTTCTTTTATTAAGGATTGTAGTTATTCAGTTTTTCTCTATTTCAGTTATTCACAACTTCTGTTCTTCAGTTATTCCGGACTTCAATTATTCAGTTATTCGCAGCTTCAGGACATCAGTTATTCCAAACTTCAATTATTCAAGCTAAACTAAAAAACCAGGAAATATTGTATTGACAGATATAAACTAACCCCAAATAATTATGTTTTATGAAGCGAAAAATTAAAAGGTCAAAATGGGTAGTATTAGTCCTAATGGTATTATGTTTTTTTAATAAACTATTTTCTACCGAATCCAGAAAGATGAGATTGACGAGAAAAGAAGCTGTTGTTAATTAAAAACGCTTAGAAGCTTAAAAATAAAGCCGGGGAATGTCCGGCTTTATTTATATTATAAATGAATTACCTCGCCATAGGCTGCTGCGGCAGCTTCCATAATTGCTTCGCTCATTGTTGGGTGAGGGTGCACTGATTTTATCAACTCATGGCCAGTAGTTTCCAGATTTCTTGCAACAACAAGTTCGGCTATCATTTCAGTTACATTTAGACCTATCATATGAGCTCCAAGTAGTTCTCCATATTTTGAATCGAAAATAAGTTTTACAAAGCCATCTTTATTTCCGGCAGCACTTGCCTTGCCAGATGCTGTAAACGGAAATTTTCCAACTTTAATATCAAGCCCCTTTTCTCTTGCTGCCTTTTCGGTTAAACCTACTGAAGCTATTTCAGGCGTAGTATAGGTGCAACCCGGAATATTGTCGTATTTTAAAGGTTCGGGGTTGAGGCCTGCAATTTTTTCAACACAAATAATTCCTTCGGCAGAAGCAACATGTGCCAAAGCTGCACCATGCACAATATCGCCAATTGCAAAAATTCCCTTCACATTTGTCCGATAAAAATCATCGACTTTTATTTTCCCCTTATCAAGTTCAATACCAAGTTCTTCAATTCCTATATTTTCAATATTGGGTGCAATGCCAACAGCAGAAAGAACTATTTCCGCATCTTTTTCTATTTCTCCGGTTGGGGTTTTAATTTTCACTTTGCAAACCTTGCCTTTTAAAGTTGCAGATTCTACTGAAGAATTTGTGAATATTTCCATTCCTGCCTTTTTAAATGAGCGTTCCAATTGTTTTGAAACTTCTTCGTCCTCGATCGGGACAATGTTTGGCAGAAATTCCACAAGGGTCACTTTAGTGCCAATAGAATTATAGAAACAGGCAAATTCACTGCCAATTGCACCCGAACCAACAACGATCATCGATTCCGGTTGTTTTGAAAGTGTCATGGCTTCACGGTAACCAATAATATTTTTACCATCCTGTTTCAGACCTGGCAATTTGCGTGAACGTGCACCAGTGGCCAGAATAATATTTTCTGCAGTATATTCCTTTTTGTTCCCTGAAGCATCCGTTACTTCAACAGTTTCCATGCTTTTCAATTTACCTGTACCGCTTATTATTTCAATTTTATTTTTTTTGAAAAGGAATTGAATGCCTTTGCTCATTCCTTCAGCGACTTCACGGCTTCTCCTGACCATTCGTTGGAAATCAGGTTTTACCTCACCTTCCACCTTAATGCCATATTCAGCACTATGTTTGATATAATCGAAAACCTGCGCACTTTTTAAAAGTGATTTCGTTGGTATACAGCCCCAATTTAAACAAATCCCCCCTAATTCGCTTTTTTCAATAACTGCAACTTTTTTTCCAAGTTGCGAAGCACGGATTGCTGCTACATAGCCTCCCGGGCCACTGCCAATGATAATGATATCGAAGTTCATAGTTTTTTATTTTAGAAGTTGTGAATAATTGAAGATGTGAATTGTGAATAATTGAAGTTTTGAAAAACCAATTTTCTGAAACTGTGAATAACTGAAATAGAGAAAAACTGAAATTGAGAATATCTGAAAAATTGATGACCGGAATAACGGAAGAACAGAATTTTGGAACATAATAAAAATTGAAGTTTTGAATTACTGATGTCCTGAAGCTGCGAATAACTGAATAATTGAAGTCCGGAATAACTGAAGAACAGAAGTTGTGATTAACTGAAATAGAGAAAAACTGAATAACTACAATCATTAATAAAAGAATATATGAATTTTGCATTGTCATCATTTAATGGATTTTGTTTAAATAAAATTTCGTTTTTTTAAATATCTTGATCTTCAAATTTTCCAATGTTCTAATATTCTATTCTTCCAATGTTATAATATTCTATTCTTCAAATCTTCAGTTCTTCAGAATTTCCGTTCTTCAAATCTTCAATTTTCCATTCTTCAAAAATAAATTCCAATCAATCCAACAACAAGACCTATAAAAATGTTTATTGTCTTTGCCAGGAAAAAACTTTTCTTTGATTCGGCTAACAAAGGCAAAGCTCCATGTCCATCCTGTACAATAGAGCTTGCAAGCAATGTTCCAAAAGGAATCGAGCCATTAATAAACAGCGTAACAAAAATCAAATGGGGCCAGGACTCTGGAATTACTCCTATTAACACAGCAAGTATTAAAATAATAACCTGGTTCGATTTGATCCACGCATCCCAGTGAAGGTAAGTTTTAAAAATACCTATAAGCAATAAAGCACCGAATGTCCAGAGAAAGATACGTACAAAATGTTTTTTTAAAACATGGTTCCATAAGTGTTCTTCAAGAAAATGTTCTGAAACAATCACGATGATGAACAACCCGAAAAGCATGACCAATAAAAAAGAAACCTGTTCCCAGTTCCATGAATTTTGATAAAGGGAATCGTTAAACTCGCCGGCAACTATCCCTGTTAAAATCAAAATCAAACCGCCCAAAAGCACACCCCGCGGGAAACTAATATTTCTAAGGTTTTGAATTATTTTGCTGAAGTTAAATGGGGTAATTTTTTGATCGGTATTATGAATTTCGAAATGCGGTTCAATTTGTTTTGTGATGCGTTTATTTTTCATAAAATAATCAACAATAACACCGGCAACTATACCAATAATTACAATGATTATTGAAAGTTTTATTGTCGTCCATGGAATAAGTGCAAACATTACAAATGCTTCATCGCCAAAGGTTGCAATAAGCGCAGTAAGCAAGGCGCCAAAACTGATCATATTGTGTATATACAGGGAAACAACCCCAAAAGTCCCGACACAACCCGGAATAATTCCCATAAAAGCGGTTACAAAATATTGCAGCCATTTGTGTTTTTCAATTCCTGACAACCAGTGGCCGCGCGATTGTATATTTATGAATTCAATGGTCAGCATGATAACAAGCACAAAACTTGTAATCATGATTGTATTTTTTAAAATACTAATTATCATTACTGGAATTTAAAGAGTGACAAAGTTAGGGCTTTTCCGAATAAATTGATTTTTAAATTTCACATAACATCGGGATAATAAATAAAACAATACATGGTCCCTCAATATTTGGTAATCTGAAATTATTTTTAGAAATTGGTAGAAATAAATTAAAACTTAAAACTATGGCATTTGACTTACCAAAACTAAGTTACGACTTAGATAAATTAGCACCTGCAATAAGCAGACAAACTTTGGAATTCCATTATGGGAAACACCACCAGGCTTATGTTAACAACTTAAACGGCCTTGTACCTGGCACGAAATTTGAAAATGCTTCGCTTGAAACTATCGTCCTTGAAGCAGATGGTGGAATTTTTAACAATGGTGCACAGATTTGGAACCACACATTTTATTTTCAATCTTTTTCACCATCGGGGGGGGGAGAACCTTCAGGTGTTTTAGCTGATACTATTAAAAAAGAGTTTGGGGCATTTTCCGATTTCAAAGAAAAATTTTCCAAAGCGGCCATTACATTATTTGGCTCAGGTTGGGCCTGGCTTGTTAAAAAACAGGATGGAAAATTAGAAATAGTCCAGGAATCGAATGCTGGAAACCCTTTGAGAAATGGAAGTAAGCCTATTTTAACATTCGATGTATGGGAACATGCCTATTATCTCGATTATCAAAACAGAAGACCAGATTATGTTGCCTCTTTGTGGAATATAATTGATTGGAAAATTGTTGAAAACAGGTATTAATCCTTCTGTTTTCAGAAATTAAAATTCTCCGGGTCAGCACCAAATCGATATGATTTATCCAACCTGTCAATTTCTTTAATATCGGCTTCGGACAGCTCAAAACCGAACAATTGTGAATTGGAAATAATCCGTTCCTTTCGCACTGATTTTGGAATTGTTACGATTCCTTTTTGCAGGTTCCATCGAAGCACAATTTGTGCAGCGGTTTTATGATATTTTTCTGCAAGTACATTTAGTAAATATACTTTTGTTATGTTGCCCTGCATAAGCGGGCTCCATGATTCGAACTGAATATTGTTTTTAAAGCAAAAATCAATGAGCGGTTGTTGAACAAGGTATGGATGAAATTCTACCTGGTTGACCATTGGCGAAATTTCAGCAGTTGATAATAAATCATTAAGCTGATGAATAAGAAAATTACTAACCCCGATAGCTTTTACTGATTTCTCTTTATAAAGCTTTTCCAATGCTTTCCAGGTATCTTTAAATTTCCCGCGAACTGGCCAATGGACTAAGTACAAATCCAGATAATCAAAACCCATTAATTTAATACTTTTGTCAAATGCCCTCAGCGTTGAATCGTAACCATGATCGCTATTCCAGACTTTCGAAGTGACAAAAATTTCAGAACGTGGAATAGTACTTTCCCTAACTGCTTTTCCAACACCACTTTCATTGTCATATAAAGAAGCCGTATCAATATGTCTGTAACCAGTTTCCAATGCGAAATTAACAGCATTGATGACTTCTTTTCCGTCATTGACCTGGTATACGCCCAAACCCAGGTAAGGAATTTTTATTCCGTTTGAAAGTATCGCAAAACCATTGATATCTGTAATTTTCATAGAAATTAATTATTAAAGTATCTATTTAGCATTTTTTCATAACTAATTATTAATTATTTAAGAATTACACAGAGCTACACAGAGAAATCACTGAGTTACACTGAGGATTGCTATTTAATTAATTATCTCTATGTAATAAAAGCATAAGTAACTGATCTGTAATAAACAAAATATGCTAATTAGTTGCAAATTAAATAATAATAATTTTTTAAAAATGATTAATATTTAAAATTCTTCAGTGTTCACTTAATAACAATTGTTTTTCCCAGTCTATTCGAAGATTCTTTCAAATTCTGGTTAAATCACGACAAAAACAGATCATAATTTTTCTTTATGCAGTTTTTTCAGTTGTCATATTTGTTGGTATTTTTTATAATTACATAAGTTTCACAATTAAAAATTAATTTTATGGCGACTGAATTGAAAAATTAATTAAAAATGAAGTTAAAATTT
>CAVSGB010000087.1:0-12310 GCA_963726845.1 uncultured Bacteroidota bacterium
GGTGGCACGGCCAATAACAAGCCCTCGTTTGATTCCTTTTCTATTTTTATTTCCAAAGATTTTAGAATCCCAACAATTGTATTGTGGCCAAGTTCTTTCCCAATCAGGTTATTAATTCCTCTAAAGGTAACTTCAACTTTAAAATCAGGGATTGGTATTGGATAAATATCTACAACTTCCGAAGAAATAGTTCCACCGGCTAATTCTTTAATAAGCATTGCAGCCCGTTTCAAAGCATAGACAGTATTATTGGGATCAGTTCCACGTTCAAAACGAAACGATGAATCGGTGTTCAAACCATGACGGCGTGCTGATTTACGCACCCATACAGAATAAATTCCATTTCCAGAAATATATTTACAACATTTTCAGTGACGCCAAATCAATTACGCCAAAAATACCGGCCATGCACATTCCTTCTTTATCAGGCTGAGTATGACTAAATCATCAGTCGTAAGTTTGCGGTCAACACCATCAAACGTCTTGAAAACAGTATCATTTGGCAAAGTATGTACAATTATTTTTTTACCGGAAATTTTATCGGCATCAAAGGCATGAAGGGGTTGTCCTAATTCGTGCAGGACATAATTTGTTATATCCACGACATTATTAATTGGTTTCTGGCCAATTGCTTTCAGCCTGTTTTTAAGCCAGTCCGGAGATTCTTTAATTGTTACACTTTTAATAGTCACTCCCGAATAACGTTTGCAGCCTTCGTTATTTTCGACAATTACAGGAATTGAAAGATCGTGATTGTCAACTTTAAATTTCTCAACTGATGGCCTGGTAAGTTTCAGAGGTTTAGTTTGGGCGAAATAAGCAGCTAAATCGCGGGCGACACCGTAATGTGAGGCACTGTCTATACGGTTTGGCGTTAACCCTATCTCAAAAACCCAATCGTCCTCGACCTTATAATAATCTTTAGCCAAAGTTCCTGTTTTAACAGAAGGGTCAAGGACAATAATTCCTTCATGAGAATTCCCTATCCCGATTTCATCTTCTGCACATATCATCCCTTCAGAAAGCTCACCACGGATTTTAGATTTTTTTATTTCAAAAACTTCATTGCCCGAATATATTTTTGTGGCAATTGTTGCGACAATTACTTTCTGACCGGCAGCTACATTTGGCGCTCCGCAAAACAACACTTAACGGTTCACCATGTCCAATATCAACTTTTGTAATACTTAATTTATCTGCATTAGGATGTTTGGCACATTCCAATACGTTACCAACAACAAAGCCATCGAGTCCACCTTTTATCGATTGCCATTGTTCAAGCCCTTCCACCTCAAGTCCCAGGTTTATGAGTATTTTTTCTAATTCCACCAGAGAGGCATAAGTATCGATAAATTGCCTGAGCCAATTATATGAAATCTTCATTATTTGCGAGTTTTAACTATTAACAGCAAAAATATAAAAAAATCTCTAACATGGTTTGGTTTCCTGATTGCAGTAATAAAGCAAAAATATTTTCAATATCTTTGTCAGTAGCTAATTTAAATAGTATTGAACAAAGAAAAGGAACGGCTGATTTTAGTAACCAACGATGATGGAATTCATGCTAAAGGGTTAAGTGCTATGACTGAAGCTGCATGCCAGTTTGGCAATGTCGTTGTGGTTGCACCCACAGACGGGCAAAGCGGAATGGCACATGCCATAACAGTTAAAACTCCAATCAGGGTTCATAAAATATCCGAGAATAAAAACATAAAAACCTACAGTTGCTCTGGCACACCTGTTGATTGTGTTAAAATGGCAATCGACGTTTTGCTTCCCCGTAAACCCGATTTGATTTTGTCGGGAATAAATCACGGAGCCAATTCGTCTTCCAGTATCATTTATTCAGGCACAATGGCTGGGCTATAGAAGGTTGTCTAAACCAAATCCCTTCCATTGGTTTCTCTTTGTTAGATTTCGCAAAAGATGCCGATTTCACAGATGCCAGGCATTATGCTCAAATTATAATCAGGGAGGCTTTAAAAAATACAATTCCGGCAGGTATTTGCTTAAATGTAAATGTTCCCTCAATCAACCCATCTGAAATTAAAGGAATAAAAGTCTGCCGTCAGAGCCACGGAGTTTGGCGCGAAGAATTTGATCACCGTACCGATCCAAGTGGCTATGATTATTATTGGCTTACCGGAACTTTTGAAGATTTGGAGCCAAATGCCGAAGATACAGACGAATGGGCATTGCACAACAATTATGTATCCATTGTTCCGGTTAAATTTGACCTTACAGCTTATCAATTTATAGATAATTTGAAGAAGTGGAAGTTTTAATATGAGTGATAAATGAAAAGTGGAAAGTGAAAAATGAAAAGCGGAAAGTAGAAAGTAGAAAGTGAATAGTGAATAGTTTACAAAATATAGCGCAAATTCTATCAGAAAAATTTAATTCTTCATACTAATAGGCTGCCCGGTTGCTTCCAAGACATTCCACCATAGCTCACTCTCCGGGTCTATTTTTTTACGCTTAGAAACTGCTGCAGGTATAGGTAAAATTGTAAATTCATTATTACAATTCCCAACTACAAAGTCAGTTTTTCCGGCCATCGCAGCATGAACAGCATTTTGGGCAAGGAGGCTGCAAAATTTACTATCGTTGGCGTTGGCAGGTGCACTACGAATGATATAACTAGGATCGATATATTTTATAGTATAAGGAAAATTCTTTGATTCAAATTCTTCAGCAATTTTTTCTTTTAAATACAAACCGATATCCTGGTTCTTAATATTACAGAAGCATCGGCTTGTTTATTTGCATCCATGAAAAAATTATGGCCGGCGCCTTCAGCAACAACTATCAATGCATGATGTCTTTCTTCAAGTCTTTTTTTCAAAAATTTAAGAAAACCGTAATGACCATATAAGTCGAATTCGACTTCGGGAATCAATACAAAATTCACTTCCTGGATTGAAAGTGCTGCATGTGCTGCAATAAAGCCTGAATCGCGGCCCATTAGTTTTATCAGCGAAATGCCATTGAAAGCTCCGATAGCTTCATTGTGCGCATTTCTTATAATATCGTTTGCAATAGTAAAAGCCGTTTCAAAACCAAACGATTTCTCAATAAGATTGATATCATTATCGATAGTTTTAGGAATCCCGGCAACTGAAATTTTAAGGTTTCGTTTGGATATTTCTTCGCTGATAGCGTTTGCCCCGCGAAGGGTTCCATCTCCACCGATACAAAAAAGAATACTAATATTAAGATTTTCAAGCGTATCAACAATCTGCCCAATATCCTGGTTGCCCCGCGACGATCCGAGTATTGTACCCCCAAAAAGATGAATATACTCTACAATTTCGGGAGTCAGGTCTATTAAAGGATGATTGTAACCAGAAATAAAACCTTCAAAACCATATTGAATACCAAAAATATGTTTAACTCCGTAGCGATAATGCAGTTGATTAAAAATACTTCTGATTACATTATTCAGCCCGGGACATAAACCCCCGCAAGTCACAATAGCAACCTTAGTCTTAGCTGGTTCAAAAAAAAGAAATTCGCAAAGGCTTTCTCAAATGATATAGGAACATCATTCAATTCCCTGCATTGTATGAAATTGTTGAGCGTTGCATTGTAAACAATCCTGTCGGAATCTTTAATGAAATCATAAATACTTTCACCATGTTTTGAAGATATTTTAATTGGCGATTTTACAGTGCCTTTGCCCAATACCTTAACTATAAAATCTTCATGCTTCATATTTAATTTTTCATTTATATTCGAAAAAGCATATTAATTAATATCGACTCAACTCAATATATGATCTGGTTTATTACACTTTCATTTTCTATATCCAACATTTTTTTTGCAGCCAGGGCAGCACCAATAATTCCTGCATAATTTAGTAATTGGGCAGGCATTACTTTAGTTTTAACAGTAAGGTATTGAAGATATTTGGCCTCACTTTTACTGACTCCGCCACCGATAATAAATAAATCAGGCCAAAACAGTTTTTCAATATAATTCAGGTATTCATCAAATCGTATTGCCCACTGTTTCCATGAAAGATCAAGCTTTTGGCGAACAGCATCTGATGCAAACAACTCAGCTTCCCTGTCTTTTGTCATAAAAATATGGCTAATTCTGTATTTGGCAATAATTTCCTTTGTGAAAATAACAGTACCCAAACCAGTTCCGACGGTTATTAACACAACAACACCCTTGTTTTTCTTGCCTGCCCCAAATTTCATTTCGGCCAAACCAGCTGCATCTGCATCGTTAACAACCCTTACAGGACAATTTGTCTTTGAAGTGATCAAACTTTCAATATTTGTACCAATAAAGCTTTTGTCAATATTTGCAGCGGTTTTGGCAATTCCATTTTGTATAACGGCCGGAAATCCGACACCAACCGCACCAGTCCATTCAAAACGCTTGACTATTTGCTGAATCACATCTGTTACCTGTTCAGGACTGGCAGGCGAAGGCGTAGGAATCCTAAACCTGTCTGTTAATAATTTACCTGATTTTGTATCAATAATTGCACCTTTAATTCCCGATCCCCGACATCAATCCCAAGTACCTTCTTCAATTTCATCTTTAAAAACGTTATTTTAACACATATTTCTGCAGGTAACAAATATCTCAAAAATAATTCAATAAAAAAATCATTTGATGTACTTTATAAGTTCGGTAAAATTTGGGTAAAAAACCCACAATCGTTTGAAAATCAATTACCCGGCCTTAAGGACGGGCTAATGAAATCTACTATTAATGAGGGCTTTAGCCCAAGACTTAATGAGCTATTGCACTTATCAACATAAAAGAATAATAAAATTGAAAATAAATTTAACTTACTATTTTGCCTTCCTGTTCCTGTAAATGCAATCTTTTTGATTGCAGACGTTACAAGTATAAGGACTATGTTTTACCTGATTGCCTATTCCAATAATCCGCTAACTGATTTATAGGATACATCAAGAACTCTCTGTTAAAGAAATATTACAAAAACCAGGAGGCAATAACCTAAACAACTTTTGCTGTTCTGAAACATTCCAGCCACAGTAACCAGGGCTATATCGATTTGTAATACCAGTAAACGTCCCTGCCATAGATAGTCTTCAAATGCTCTTCCAATTTATCAATTGCAGAAATTCCACTATTGTGGATCCAATGAGCATCTGCAATATATCCTTTTGGCATTAACCTTCAGCAAAAAATTTTTTCTTTGATAGATTTTCAATTCCATTGCCTGCAGTCCAGACAAAATAGTTTCTAACCAATTGAAAAAGTCAGAAATGATTGCATTATTTGTATGTACTGCAGGCAATGGAATTGAAAATCTATCAAAGAAACTTTTTGCTGAAGGTGAATTTCCAAAAGGATATATTGCAGATGTCATTGGATCCACAATAGTTGAATCTGCAACTGATAAATTGCAAGAGCATTTGAAGAATATTATGGCAGGGCGTTCGCTGGGTATTACAAATCGATATAGCCCTGGTTACTGTGGCTGGAATGTTTCAGAACAGCAAAAGTTGTTTAGTTTATTGCCTCCTGGTTTTTGTAATATTTCTTTAACAGAGAGTTCTTTAATGTATCCTATTAAATCAGTTAGCGGAGTTATTGGAATAGGCAATCAGGTAAAACATAGTCCTTATACTTGTAACGTCTGCAATCAAAAAGATTGCATTTACAGGAACAGGAAGGCAAAATAGTAAGTTAAATTTATTTTCAATTTTATTATTCTTTTATGTTGATAAGTGCAATAGCTCATTAAGTCTTGGGCTAAAGCCCTCATTAATAGTAGATTTCATTAGCCCCGTCCTTAAGGCCGGGTAATTGATTTTCAAACGATTGTGGGTTTTTTACCCAAATTTTACCGAACTTATAAAGTACATCAAATGATTTTTTTATTGAATTATTTTTGAGATATTTGTTACCTGCAGAAATATGTGTTAAAATAACGTTTTTAAAGATGAAATTGAAGAAGGTACTTGGGATTGATGTCGGGGGATCGGGAATTAAAGGTGCAATTATTGATACAAAATCAGGTAAATTATTAACAGACAGGTTTAGGATTCCTACGCCTTCGCCTGCCAGTCCTGAACAGGTAACAGATGTGATTCAGCAAATAGTCAAGCGTTTTGAATGGACTGGTGCGGTTGGTGTCGGATTTCCGGCCGTTATACAAAATGGAATTGCCAAAACCGCTGCAAATATTGACAAAAGCTTTATTGGTACAAATATTGAAAGTTTGATCACTTCAAAGACAAATTGTCCTGTAAGGGTTGTTAACGATGCAGATGCAGCTGGTTTGGCCGAAATGAAATTTGGGGCAGGCAAGAAAAACAAGGGTGTTGTTGTGTTAATAACTGTCGGAACTGGTTTGGGTACTGTTATTTTCACAAAAGGGAAATTATTGCCAAATACAGAATTAGGCCATATTTTTATGACAAAAGACAGGGAAGCTGAGTTGTTTGCATCAGATGCTGTTCGCCAAAAGCTTGATCTTTCATGGAAACAGTGGGCAATACGATTTGATGAATACCTGAATTATATTGAAAAACTGTTTTGGCCTGATTTATTTATTATCGGTGGCGGAGTCAGTAAAAGTGAGGCCAAATATCTTCAATACCTTACTGTTAAAACTAAAGTAATGCCTGCCCAATTACTAAATTATGCAGGAATTATTGGTGCTGCCCTGGCTGCAAAAAAAATGTTGGATATAGAAAATGAAAGTGTAATAAACCAGATCATATATTGAGTTGAGTCGATATTAATTAATATGCTTTTTCGAATATAAATGAAAAATTAAATATGAAGCATGAAGATTTTATAGTTAAGGTATTGGGCAAAGGCACTGTAAAATCGCCAATTAAAATATCTTCAAAACATGGTGAAAGTATTTATGATTTCATTAAAGATTCCGACAGGATTGTTTACAATGCAACGCTCAACAATTTCATACAATGCAGGGAATTGAATGATGTTCCTATATCATTTGAGAAAGCCCTTGCGAATTTCTTTTTTTTGAACCAGCTAAGACTAAGGTTGCTATTGTGACTTGCGGGGGTTTATGTCCCGGGCTGAATAATGTAATCAGAAGTATTTTTAATCAACTGCATTATCGCTACGGAGTTAAACATATTTTTGGTATTCAATATGGTTTTGAAGGTTTTATTTCTGGTTACAATCATCCTTTAATAGACCTGACTCCCGAAATTGTAGAGTATATTCATCTTTTTGGGGGTACAATACTCGGATCGTCGCGGGGCAACCAGGATATTGGGCAGATTGTTGATACGCTTGAAAATCTTAATATTAGTATTCTTTTTTGTATCGGTGGAGATGGAACCCTTCGCGGGGCAAACGCTATCAGCGAAGAAATATCCAAACGAAACCTTAAAATTTCAGTTGCCGGGATTCCTAAAACTATCGATAATGATATCAATCTTATTGAGAAATCGTTTGGTTTTGAAACGGCTTTTACTATTGCAAACGATATTATAAGAAATGCGCACAATGAAGCTATCGGAGCTTTCAATGGCATTTCGCTGATAAAACTAATGGGCTGCGATTTAGGCTTTATTGCAGCACATGCAGCACTTTCAATCCAGGAAGTGAATTTTGTATTGATTCCCGAAGTCGAATTCGACTTATATGGTCATTACGGTTTTCTTAAATTTTTGAAAAAAAGACTTGAAGAAAGACATCATGCATTGATAGTTGTTGCTGAAGGCGCCGGCCAGAATTTTTTCATGGATGCAAATAAACAAGCCGATGCTTCTGGTAATATTAAGAACCAGGATATCGGTTTGTATTTAAAAGAAAAAATTGCTGAAGAATTTGAATCAAAGAATTTTCCTTATACTATAAAATATATCGATCCTAGTTATATCATTCGTAGTGCACCTGCCAACGCCAACGATAGTAAATTTTGCAGCCTCCTTGCCCAAAATGCTGTTCATGCTGCGATGGCCGGAAAAACTGACTTTGTAGTTGGGAATTGTAATAATGAATTTACAATTTTACCTATACCTGCAGCAGTTTCTAAGCGTAAAAAAATAGACCCGGAGAGTGAGCTATGGTGGAATGTCTTGGAAGCAACCGGGCAGCCTATTAGTATGAAGAATTAAATTTTTCTGATAGAATTTGCGCTATATTTTGTAAACTATTCACTATTCACTTTCTACTTTCTACTTTCCGCTTTTCATTTTTCACTTTCCACTTTTCATTTATCACTCATATTAAAACTTCCACTTCTTCAAATTATCTATAAATTGATAAGCTGTAAGGTCAAATTTAACCGGAACAATGGATACATAATTGTTGTGCAATGCCCATTCGTCTGTATCTTCGGCATTTGGCTCCAAATCTTCAAAAGTTCCGGTAAGCCAATAATAATCATAGCCACTTGGATCGGTACGGTGATCAAATTCTTCGCGCCAAACTCCGTGGCTCTGACGGCAGACTTTTATTCCTTTAATTTCAGATGGGTTGATTGAGGGAACATTTACATTTAAGCAAATACCTGCCGGAATTGTATTTTTTAAAGCCTCCCTGATTATAATTTGAGCATAATGCCTGGCATCTGTGAAATCGGCATCTTTTGCGAAATCTAACAAAGAGAAACCAATGGAAGGGATTTGGTTTAGACAACCTTCTTATAGCCCCAGCCATTGTGCCTGAATAAATGATACTGGAAGACGAATTGGCTCCGTGATTTATTCCCGACAAAATCAAATCGGGTTTACGGGGAAGCAAAACGTCGATTGCCATTTTAACACAATCAACAGGTGTGCCAGAGCAACTGTAGGTTTTTATGTTTTTATTCTCGGATATTTTATGAACCCTGATTGGAGTTTTAACTGTTATGGCATGTGCCATTCCGCTTTGCCCGTCTGTGGGTGCAACCACAACGACATTGCCAAACTGGCATGCAGCTTCAGTCATAGCACTTAACCCTTTAGCATGAATTCCATCATCGTTGGTTACTAAAATCAGCCGTTCCTTTTCTTTGTTCAATACTATTTAAATTAGCTACTGACAAAGATATTGAAAATATTTTTGCTTTATTACTGCAATCAGGAAACCAAACCATGTTAGAGATTTTTTTATATTTTTGCTGTTAATAGTTAAAACTCGCAAATAATGAAGATTTCATATAATTGGCTCAGGCAATTTATCGATACTTATGCCTCTCTGGTGGAATTAGAAAAAATACTCATAAACCTGGGACTTGAGGTGGAAGGGCTTGAACAATGGCAATCGATAAAAGGTGGACTCGATGGCTTTGTTGTTGGTAACGTATTGGAATGTGCCAAACATCCTAATGCAGATAAATTAAGTATTACAAAAGTTGATATTGGACATGGTGAACCGTTAAGTGTTGTTTGCGGAGCGCCAAATGTAGCTGCCGGTCAGAAAGTAATTGTCGCAACAATTGCCACAAAAATATATTCGGGCAATGAAGTTTTTGAAATAAAAAAATCTAAAATCCGTGGTGAGCTTTCTGAAGGGATGATATGTGCAGAAGATGAAATCGGGATAGGGAATTCTCATGAAGGAATTATTGTCCTTGACCCTTCTGTTAAAACAGGAACTTTGGCTAAAGATTATTATAAGGTCGAGGACGATTGGGTTTTTGAGATAGGGTTAACGCCAAACCGTATAGACAGTGCCTCACATTACGGTGTCGCCCGCGATTTAGCTGCTTATTTCGCCCAAACTAAACCTCTGAAACTTACCAGGCCATCAGTTGAGAAATTTAAAGTTGACAATCACGATCTTTCAATTCCTGTAATTGTCGAAAATAACGAAGGCTGCAAACGTTATTCGGGAGTGACTATTAAAAGTGTAACAATTAAAGAATCTCCGGACTGGCTTAAAAACAGGCTGAAAGCAATTGGCCAGAAACCAATTAATAATGTCGTGGATATAACAAATTATGTCCTGCACGAATTAGGACAACCCCTTCATGCCTTTGATGCCGATAAAATTTCCGGTAAAAAAATAATTGTACATACTTTGCCAAATGATACTGTTTTCAAGACGCTTGATGGTGTTGACCGCAAACTTACGACTGATGATTTAATGATATGCAGCGATAAAGAAGGAATGTGCATGGCCGGTATTTTTGGCGGAATTGATTCGGGTGTCACTGAAAAAACCGTAAATATATTTCTGGAAAGCGCTTACTTTAATCCTGTATGGGTGCGTAAATCAGCACGCCGTCATGGTTTGAACACCGATTCATCGTTTCGTTTTGAACGTGGAACTGATCCGAATAATACTGTCTATGCTTTGAAACGGGCTGCAATGCTTATTAAAGAATTAGCCGGTGGAACTATTTCTTCGGAAGTTGTAGATATTTATCCAATACCAATCCCTGATTTTAAAGTTGAAGTTACCTTTAGAGGAATTAATAACCTGATTGGGAAAGAACTTGGCCACAATACAATTGTTGGGATTCTAAAATCTTTGGAAATAAAAATAGAAAAGGAATCAAACGAGGGCTTGTTATTGGCCGTGCCACCTTATCGTGTTGATGTGCAACGCGAAGCTGATATTGTAGAAGAAATCCTGCGGGTTTATGGATATAACAATGTTGAGTTCTCAGATAAGGTTGTTTCGACACTTTCTTATTCGGAAAAACCTTAGCCATCCGCCGTTCAGAATATGATTTCTGATTATTTAAGCGACAACGGTTTTAATGAGATAATGTGCAACTCGCTTACAAAAGGAGGGTATTACGAAAACCGCGAATCGTATAAAAATAAATTAGCTTACATAATCAATCCTTTAAGCACTGATTTGGATTGTATGCGGCAAACCCTTATTTTCGGAGGGCTTGAATCAATTATTCATAACATCAACCATAAAAACAGCGACCTGAAATTATATGAGTTTGGAAATTGTTATTTTCGCGATAAACAAGTAAATAGCGAAAACAAACTGGACCAATATTCAGAGATTTACCGATTGGGAATTTTTCTTACCGGTTTGAACGAACAGCCAAATTGGGTTACTCCGGAAATTTCTTCTTCATTTTATTTTTTAAAATCTTACGTTTCCAATGTGCTTGCAAAAGTCGGGCTTAATCTGACGAATTTTGATGCAAAACCTATTGAACACGAATTATTGACCAATGGACTGGTTTATTTAGCCGGGAAACATAAGCTCATTGAAATGGGCGTTATAAAAGATGAAATACTGGGGGAATTTGATATAAAACAGGAAGTATTTGCAGCTGAAATAAACTGGAATATAGTGTTAAAACTTAGTAAAAATCATAAAATTTTATTTAAGGAATTGCCAAAATATCCTGAAGTCCGAAGGGATTTATCAATGATACTTGATGCAAATGTTACTTATGAAAATCTCATAAAAATTACAGAAAAAACAGAACATAAGTTAATTAAGTCAATAAATCTTTTCGATGTTTACCAGGGAGATAAGATTGAAAAAGGTAAAAAGTCTTACGCTATTAGTTTTATATTGCAAGATGAAGAAAAAACCCTGACTGACAACCAGATTGATAAAGTAATGAACAACCTGATGAAAGCTTTCGAAAGTGATTTGGGGGCGAAAATAAGGCATTAATAATTGTATTCAAAAGAAAATAAATGGCCAAAAAATTCAATAAAACCATCAAACCAGATGTTACCCGGAAGTTAGGGAAAAACTATTTACAGGCTCAAAACCCTGGCAACAATCAATCGAAAAATAAAGGAAATACTCAACGATTGGATTTGCTCGACAGAACAGACAATTTTTTTCAGAAGCACCAGGACAAGGTTTTTTATTTATCGCTGGTACTTACATTTGTTATTAGCATTATTTTGTTTAATTTCTGCGTTAGTATATCTGGCGATGATGCGTCATACATAGTTCGTGCGGCCGATTTTATAAAAGATTTTAAATATCCGGGTTTCCACCCGCTTTATCCAATAATACTTTCTCCTTTAGTGTTTCTATTTGGGATTAATATAATAATCTTAAAGGCATTATCTTTAGTTTTTATGCTCGGCTTCATCTGGTTTTTCTATAAATCGTTTAAAAATAATATCTCTCCATTCATCCTGTCCTGTAGTTTAATCCTGTTATCGATAAATCACTTATTATTATATTATTCAAGCCAAACGTATAGTGAAGCGTTTTTTCTTTTTCTTCAGGCTTTGTTTTTTTATACGTTTTTTAAATTTTTTATAGAAAAAGAAACAACCGAAAATAAAATAGAGAATTTTAAAAGACATGCATTTTTGGCTGTTTGTATTCTTATGCTTGGATTGACAAGAAACATTGGAAATTTGGCTTTTGGTGTTGTGCTATTTTATTTTATCCTTCAGCACAA
>CAVSGB010000088.1:0-4443 GCA_963726845.1 uncultured Bacteroidota bacterium
TACCTGTCGCCTGAAAACAATGGTTACGATAACTATTTTCTTAAAAACCTTATCACCAAACATCTTGCACTGATGAAGCAGCAAAACAAACTAAACCAACAAATTACTTTCGGCAATACTCCGGGCATAAAGTTTACATTACTCAATAAACCCAAATCAAAAGTTATTAAGATAAAGACAGGTACTCTCGAAGAAACTTCGATTAAAGGGTATTTATTCGACTATTCAATATCTGCACCTATTGAGATTATAAAACTTGGCTTTTATGCAGGGTTTGGTGAAAAGAATAGTTTAGGGTTTGGGTGTGTGGAGGTATATTAATATTAAATTTTTTAAATAATGATACGCGAACTAATAAACTTCACAAACGACTTGGTAACACAGTTACCCGAAATAATGCAATGGAACAACAAACCGAGCACTGGCTTACACATTTTTGTTGAATTGGACGAAAAGGGTGAATGGAAGAATAAATCAATCCAACAAGAAATCGATTATGATTATTATGATGGAAAATCTGATGAAACACCTTTTCTAAAGAAAGCAAAGTTGTATGCTGGATATTTAAAAACAGTTGGTGCTTCAACAGATGCAAATAAGTTATTAGACATGGGAGCTGGAGGGAAAAAAATACATTCTTGCAGCCCATTTGCTGTTTCATTCAAAATTAAAGAATTAGATAAGGTCGATGCCCGTTTGAACTCTTATTTTGAAGCTGCTTTTCTGATATGTTTGGGTGATGGAGAAAGTGATGAAATATTGAAGCAAAGAGCTATTGCTTTTAAACATGCTTGTAGAGAATTACTAAAAATAATCCCTGACATCAGAATTACACAGAGTAATGAAAAGGATTTTATAACTATTAGCGATCTCAAAGATGATAATTATATCACTATTTATTTCACCGACATACTTATTGAAGATTTTAAAAAAGCACACGATAACTATTTAAAAGAAAAGCTATTTAATGACAACAATTATAATAGTGAATCTGAAATAACAGATAATACGTTTGGATTAAGTGGGTTTAGAAATGGACTGAACAGTAAGAAGATTTTTCTTGCTCATAAAACTGCAAGTATGTATAAGGGAATATCTGGTAGAATTTTGCCATCGGATGTTAGGGCTTTAAATACATTTGATGTTTTACGTGCACGTAAAATTCTCCCAAATCCACTTCCTGTATTTATAGATAAAGAAGAGTTTCAAACTCAGAAAGATATTGTAAAAATATTTAATGATAATGGAAGGCCTTCATATACTGAGATTATTAAAGAAATATTTAATAAGAGCCCAAGCATAGTCCTAAAAAATTATTATTTGTTTAATTATAGAGGAGAGGAAATAAATGATTTTGATTTTGTTTCATTATTTAGATATAAAGTAAAAGACTGTATAATTGACAATTTGTTTAAAACTAGAGATGAGAAAAATATAGAAATACACTCAATATTTGGCTTTGAGAGTATTGTAATTCGGCAAATATTTAATAATAGTTTGGTAAGAGTTGACACCAAAAAAAATACTCAAACAGTAAAATATTTTGATGATATAGACCCTCAATATATAAGTGGGAAAGAGCCTATTTATCATCTCATAATGAAATACCGAAAGGCTATTTACGACTATATATATAAATCCAAACTTAATACAATAACTTCTATAATGTTTGATGATATGATGGTTCAAAGCATTATGGCTGACATTAAGGAGGACGAATTTGATAAATTTCACTCAAAAGACACTTCAATAAAAGAAAAATTGAACATTTGGTTCAGCTTATATAACTTTTTTGCACTTAACGAAAACCAAAAACGTGATAATATGTCAGAAAACTTAAGAAAGCATCGGGAAATGATGCAAGAATTAATTGAAGGCAAACGAGATCTTCAAACCGATGAGGAATTTGCATTTGTAGCAGGGCAGGTAATTCACTATCTATTAAGTAAAAGTCAATCAGCCGATAAAAGCTATGCCCGACTTGAGCCATTCTTACAAAAATCGGATTGTGGCGAGTTCAAAAAAGCAGTAGTTCGAATTTTTGATATGTATAAACATGAGAATTTTTCGGCAAAATTTAGCAAAGGTATGGCTCAAATAATGGCTTTTAATACAGAAGTTAATCTAAAAAAACTAACACCTTCCATGCTAGCTGGGTTCTTTTCTGATAACCTTTTATATTCCGACAAAAACAAACAAATTGAAAATCAACAAAACTAAATTTTATAAAAATGGAAAAATTTGAAAAACGAGTGTTTGGATGTGCCATAGTAAAAGCAATCAACTCAAACTACAATGCCGATTTTTCTGGACAACCGCGCACATTGCCAGACGGTACAGTGTATGCAACTGATAAGGCATTTAAATACACTATAAAGAACTATATTAAAGATGTGTATGAAAACGAATATGTATTGTATTTTAAGAGACTTAAAAAAGAGAAAGAAGATTTCAATCCGTTTGATTTAGTTGGAGCTTATGAAGAAAGGTTCAAAGAGTCAAAGGTAAAATCAGAGAAAGCAGAGGGTATTGCAAAAAACTTACTTACCTGTATTGATGTTCGGTTGTTTGGGGCAACATTTGCACCAAAAGGGGATGGTATTAAAGGAAAAAACATTTCTATTCATGGGTCGGTTCAAATAAATCATGGAGTGAATATTTGGCACGAAAACAATATTTTCTCAGAACAAATCATGTCACCATTCAGAAACCCTGGTGAAACAGGTTCTGATGAAAAAAATGCAACCACCCTTGGTCGGCAATCAAAACTACAAGAAGGGCACTACGTTCACCATTTTTCGGTTAATCCTCAAAATTTAAAAGATGTTCTATCTATTGCAGGGAGCGGTATCGGGCTTTCGACCGATGATATTGCAAAGTTAAAAGAAGCAATGCGCCGTGGCGCAACATGGTACGATTCGGCAGCAAAAGCAGGAACTGAAAACGAGTTGTTAATTTGGGTACAATTGAATAGTCAATCGAAATTAGTGTTGCCTAATTTTACCAGTTTCGTTGCGATTGAAAAAGCAAAACAAGATGGAAAATCGGTGTATGATTTAAGCAAGTTGGCTGTAGAGTTAAAAAAACACCAATCAGAAATTGAAGCTATTGAAATATATGTAAACGCTCAAACAACTGAGTTAAAGAACGTGCCAGAAAAGGCACAAATTAAGGAATTATAATACCCAAAGACCTGTCAGGTTTTTAAAACCTGGCAGGTCTAAAAAACCGAAAAAATGGCAAATAAACTTATTTCATTTGATTTGAAAGCCAAAATGGGCTTTCTGAAAAAGCCTGACATTAACGATGGTATTTATTTAACATATAATATGCTTCATAAACCTGCATTATTAGGCATTTTGGGAGCTATTGCCGGATTTAGTGGGTACAAAGAAAATTCAAAACTGCCTGATTATTACGAAAAATTAAAGCGTTTAAAGATTGGAATAGAACCATTGGAAAGCGAGAAAGGAAATTATCAAAAAACAACTATTGGGTACAATAATACAACCGGATTTGCAAATGACGATGGTAATTTACAAATTACAGAGCAAGTGCTTATTGAACCATCGTTTCGTTGTTATTTGCTGTTAAATACCGAAAATGCGGACGAACAATTGCTCTATGAACGGATAAAAAATCAAAATGCTGAGTTTTTGCCTTATTTAGGGAAAAACGATTTTTCGGCTTGGTGGGAAAAAGATTAGTTAGGGAATATGCTTCAAACTTATTTAATTATTCAAGAAATTTTAGCATTAAAACAATTTTTAGAAAAGAGTTTGCAGTTTCAAACTATATAGCAAAAATCCTCAGTCGTTCGGATAGGGAGAGATTGAACAACCAATTTTTGTATTTTGAAAGGCTTCCTGTTGGGTTTAACGAACAATTATACCAGTATGAACTTGACGATTTTGTTTTTTCAAATGCCATTTTTGAAAGAGAGATGAATTTTGACAATAAAGCTCATTTTTATGAAATCGGAAAAGAAAATGAGGTTGAATCAATAATTCAATTGTTTTAAGCATGGAAAACATAATGCCGTTTAGTGATTTCAAATTCGATAAATACTTTTTTAATAGCTTAATAAAAAACTCCTCTCAATATTATGCCCATACCCGAAATGCTGATGAAAAAGAACTTTTAAGCGAACACAGTTCTTTAGTAATGGAATATTGCTTCACTTTTATTCATAAAAATGGATTGGAACCAATTATTCATGGTCTTATTGACGATTACCTCTCTAGCATTCAGCAGAAACAGAATCCATTGCTTTTCGGTTATATTAAAAAATTATTTGTTTTAAGTATTGCTTATCACGATTTTGGAAAGGTAAATCCTCAGTTCCAAAAACTTAAAATGAATAACTACCATGTCGATTTACCTTCAATTAATCATGAAATCGATTCACAACATTCAATTTTAAGTGCTTATATTTTTATAATG
>CAVSGB010000089.1:0-8704 GCA_963726845.1 uncultured Bacteroidota bacterium
TATTTTCACTTAATTTTTCTGCCATTTCGTTAAACAACAATGAAATTTCATAGAACTCATCTTTTCCTTTGAAATAAAGCCGGTTACCGTAATTATTGGATGCTATTTCTTTAATTCCGTTATACAATTGAAAAAATCGTTCCTTGAAATAAGATGCAAAACTAAAAGTAAATACAAAAGCAATCAAAAAACAAATAGTTCCGACAATTGTCATTTGCAAAGAAGCATTTTTTGCAGTCATTTTGGCGTCATTGGTTTTTACCTCTGCTGCTTTCTCATTCATTTGTGACAACAATATCAATTCATGGTAAAGGTTGTAAAATTTATTTTGAAGGTTAAGAACCTTAACTGCCGAAATTGAGGAGTTCACTGATCTTAGAACAGAATCGCGGTATTCAATAAAGCCCGTTTCAATATCGGAGGCAAGTTTATCTTCGCCAACCTCAGTTATGTTATTTTTCTCCAATTGAAGCGACTTGTCAAATAACTTGAACTCTTTATTGAAATATGTTCTATCAGAAACTTTATTAGTTAATAAGCAATTTGTGATTTCCTGATTTACATTTGTCAAACATTCGGACATATCCCTGGCAAAAACAACTGAATATTGGTTTTCTTTAAGTATTGAACTTGTTTTTCCTGACAATACATACATGTAATGCACTGAAAAGATTGATAATAACAAAATGATTACTAAGAAAAAAAACAGACCAATGTTAAATCTTTTACGGATAGATGTTTTCATGATTTACAGATTATATTTAACTGAAAAAACCACCGCTATTAACGGTGGCAAAAATTAAAAAGTTATGCCTATTAAGAGAAACCATAATATAAGATAAAAAAATACTATGGGTAAAATTAGGGAATTAAAAAGTCTTTTTTACTTGTTGCTAGTAATAATTTGATCAAGTTCCAGGTTTAAGGCCAATACATTTACACGTTCTTCTCCAAATATTGAATACTGAAGTCCCTCCGTTTTGTTTTTAATAAGAAGCTTTACATTATGTTTTTGTGATTCATTAAATTTTCTTGCTTTTGCAACCCTGTCTAATTGAAGATAAGCAGCCTCAGGCGAAATGTGTGGATCGAGGCCACTTCCCGATGCAAAAATCATTTCTTTTGGAATTGCTGAAATTTCAGTCATCGAATTTGCATTAGCAAATGAGGTGCGCCTTGCTGTAACCTGCTTTTTTAAAGTATCGCTCGTTGGCCTAAAGTTAGATGCCCCTGATGGTATCGGGTTATATCCAATGGCGGATGGCCTTGACCAAAAATAAATTGTTGTGTCGAACTTTTGGCCAATTAACTCTGAGCCTATAATTTTTCCATCTTTTTTTATAAGACTTCCATTTGCTTTAGAAGGAAAAGTAAGTTGTGCAACGCCAGTCATGAAAAGAGGATAAATAATTCCTGTAAGGATTGTCATTACAAGTAAGAATTTTAATGCTATAATCGTTTGAGTTTTCATAATATTCTTTTTTAATTCTTTTATTTGACTTTATTTTCTATATCATATTTGTAAAAACTAAAAACATATCTATTAACTTAATTCCAATAAATGGAATGATAATTCCACCTATCCCATAAATTAAAATATTCAAACCCAGTACCCGGTTGGCTGAAATAGGCCTATATTTAACACCTTTCAGTGCAAGCGGGATAAGCGCTACAATTATTAGGGCATTAAAAATTACCGCACTTAAAATAGCGCTTTCGGGTGTTCTGAGGTTCATAATATTGAGCACGCTTAGTGGTGAAACTCCGGCGGCTGTAACATACAATAATGTAGCAATTGCCGGAATAATTGCAAAATATTTGGCTACATCGTTAGCAATACTGAACGTTGTCAATGCTCCCCTGGTCATGAGCAATTGTTTCCCTGTTTCTACAACTTCTATAAGTTTTGTCGGGTTGCTGTCCAGATCGACCATGTTCCCGGCCTCACGTGCAGCCTGTGTGCCAGTGTTCATTGCTAAGCCTACGTCAGCCTGGGCAAGGGCAGGGGCATCATTTGTACCGTCACCTATCATCCCTACAAGATGCCCGTTTGCTTGTTCTTCTCTAATTCGGAAGAGTTTATCTTCGGGTTTTGCTTCTGCCAGAAAATCATCAACGCCTGCTTCGGCAGCTATAGCAGCTGCTGTTTGCGGATTATCACCGGTGATCATAATTGTCCTGATGCCCATTTTGCGAAGTTGTGCAAATCGTTGTTTTATTCCCCCTTTCACAACATCTTTAAGGTGTATAACACCAAGGACTTGATTATTTTCTGCAACAACCAATGGTGTGGCGCCTTGCTGAGACAGTCGTATTACTACCTCTTCAACATTCTTAGGATAAAACCCATTCTGACCCTCAATAAACTTCTTGATTGCTTCTGCTGCTCCTTTCCTGATAATACGCAATTGACCACCGGCCTTCGTCAGGTCAATACCACTCATCCTGGTTTGTGCTGTAAAAGGAATGAATATAGTGTCTGAAGACATTTCCCTTCCCCTGATGTTAAACTGTTCTTTGGCTAATATAACAATTGACCTGCCTTCAGGAGTTTCGTCAGCAAGTGATGCCAATTGTGCAGCATCGGCAAGTTGTTCTTTGGTAATTCCTTCGGCAGGTATAAATTCTGTAGCCATTCGGTTTCCTAAAGTGATAGTACCTGTTTTATCAAGCAACAATACATCGGTATCACCGGCTGCTTCTATAGCTTTGCCACTTGTTGCAATTACATTTTTACGCAATAGTCGATCCATTCCACTAATACCGATTGCACTCAGCAAACCACCAATAGTTGTTGGAATCAGGCAGACAAGTAGCGAAATAAGAACAGGCAAAGTCAGGTTATGATTTTGTGATACACCTGAAGCATGCAGGCTATAACCAAAATAAGCAGGCATGGCTACAACAACTAACAGGAATATAATGGTAAGGCCAGATAATAAAATAATCAAGGCAATTTCATTCGGTGTTTTTTGGCGTTTAGCTCCTTCAACCAATGCAATCATTCGGTCTAAGAAAGTATTGCCCGGGTCGGATGTCACTTTTATAATAATCCGGTCACTGATAACTTTTGTACCACCGGTTACAGCGCAGCGGTCACCACCGCTTTCGCGGATTACCGGCGCGGACTCACCTGTTATTGCAGATTCATCTACACTTGCAATCCCTTCTGTTACATCTCCGTCTGCCGGTATTATATCTCCTGCATCACATACAATGACATCTCCTTTTCTCAAATCTGTAGCCAATACTACTTCTTCTTTGTGATGTACCAGCCTTCGGGCTTTCGTCTGTGTTCGGCTTTTGCGCAAACTATCGGCCTGTGCTTTTCCCCGGCCTTCGGCAACAGCTTCTGCAAAATTTGCAAACAATACAGTAAACCATAACCAGAGGGTTATCTGAAAGTTGAAATTTGAAAAATGACCTGTGTAAATATCAGCTATCACTACTACCGTGGTCATTAGTGCACCAATTCCAACGATGAAAATAACCGGGTTTTTGACAAGAATAGCAGGGTTCAATTTAATAAAGGAATCTTTTATTGCTTGTACCGCAATTTGTCTGGTAAACAAGCGGTTTATATTTTTATTTTCCATACTTTTTTTCTTAGAAAATTATTAATAGGTAATACCCAAATTCATTAATAAATGTTCAACAATAGGCCCATAGCCAATGGCGGGAAAAATGTCAAGCCGCCTACAATGAGGATCACACCGATCAACAAGATAATAAACAACCAATTGTCAGTTTTAAAGGTACCTGATGATTCAGGGGTGATCTTTTTCTTGGCCATACTACCTGCAATGGCCATTACCGGAACGATAATTCCAAAACGGCCTATGAGCATTCCAAACCCTAACATCACATTATAAAAAACTGTATTTGCATTGAGACCTCCAAAAGCGCTGCCATTGTTTCCTGCAGCAGAACTAAAGGCATACATTATTTCAGAAAGCCCGTGAGGCCCGGCATTGTTGAGCCCCGCCAAGCCTGGTTTTACCGAGCAGGCAATCGCTGAAAATAATTTGATGACTACACTTGGCGCCAATACTGCAAAAATGGCCATCTTGACTTCAAATGCTTCCACTTTTTTACCTAAGTATTCAGGCGTTCGCCCTACCATGAGACCGGCAATAAAGACGGTAATAATAATAAAGATAATAATCCCATATAATCCGGAGCCTACCCCTCCAAATATAATTTCGCCCAACATCAGGTTGAACATTGCTACCAGTCCCGATAATGGGGACAAACTGTCGTGCATGGCATTCACTGAACCGTTTGATGTAACGGTTGTAGTAACAGACCATAATATGCTGTTCATTACTCCAAACCGGGTTTCTTTTCCTTCCATATTGCCCGAAACATTCAACACATTGTTATGGCTGTATTCTGCCCAAAGGGATATTGATAGGCCAACTATAAACAGAACAAACATACTGATAAATATAGCCCAAGCCTGTCGTTTCGACTTTGCATAATGGCCATAAGTAAAAACCAAGCCGGCTGATATTATGATAATTGATAGCAATTCCAAAAAGTTGCTAAAGGGAGTTGGGTTTTCAAATGGATGGGCGCTATTGGCGTTAAAGAAACCACCTCCGTTTGTGCCGAGTTGTTTGATTGCAATTTGTGATGCTGCCGGGCCAAGTGGAATAACCTGTGTGCCTCCTTGTAATGGCGTTGCAGTCATATAATGAGAAAATGTCTGTACAGCTCCCTGGCCTACTAAAAACATGGTGAGTATAATGGCCAAAGGCATTAACACATAGACTACACTTCTGGTCATATCTGCCCAAAAATTGCCGAGGTTATCGGTGGTTTTTCTGGTTAACCCACGTATCAATGCCAATACCACAGCAATCCCGGTTGCCGCACTCACAAAATTCTGCACGGTCAGCCCGAGCATCTGAACGAAATAACTCAGCGTATTTTCACCGCTATAGGACTGCCAGTTGGTATTGGTGATGAAACTTACAGCCGTATTAAATGAAAGGTGCCACGGAACATTGGGCAATTTTTCAGTGTTCAATGGTAAGTACGCCTGGAACATCTGTATGAGAAACAAAAACACCAGGCCAAACAAGTTGAAAAGAAGTACCCCAAACATATAGGTCTTCCAGTTCATTTCTTCTTCGCTTTTAATACCGGTTGTCCGGTAAACGAGTTTTTCGAGCCAGCCAAAAACAGGCTTCATGAAATGGTTTTCGCCCATGAAAACCTTTGCCATAAATTTGCCTAACAATGGTGACAGGGCAACCAATGCCACCAGGAAAATAATTACTTGAATAACTTCATTCATATTTTTCGATTTAAAAATTTAATTCTCAATAATTTCATTTTATTAAAATTTTTCGGGATGTAATAATGTGTATACCAAATAGCCCATGATGAGTGCCGCAATAATTCCACCAATCAGGTAACTCATCGGACTGTTGGAGACTGCTGCACCAGAAGGGCTTGGCACAGCTACAAGAAAAATGAAGGATGTTTCGATTTTTGTTTTCATATTTATAAGTTTAAATCATGATACAAAATTACGTTGTAAATTATAAGGGAATTATAAAGAAACTTTAAAGAGTATAAAGATTTTATAAAGATTTTATAAAGATTTTATAAAGATTTTATAAAGATTTTATAAAGATTTTTTTCATATCGATAATTGCGGTAAAATGATAATAAAATTAAGAATTACTGACTTTAATAAAAAAAGCTTCTTATACCTTGGCATGTAAAAAACACATTATTAGGGACACTTTGCTGGTTGAGAGCCTTGCCCTCAATCAGCAGCGGATATAGCACCCCATTTTTTAATTCAAATAGCTGTAACCGCAAAAAGGAGCTTTTTATAATCTAAATAACAAAACAAAGATTATCCCATTTTCTAATTTAACTTAAGTTCCAGTAATGTATTATAAAGTCAAGTATTTGTTTAACCTTAAAAATTAATATCAAGTTGTGTTGTAAAGCTGTTGGCATTGAAATTAGCTGTATTGTAAAAAACTTTTTTGTCGTTCCAAATATCGTAACCCAATATAACCGAGACGTTTTTAGAAAATGCCCATGATGCGCCGAAACTTATTCCACCCATAAAGTTATTGCCGCCCATGTAATCAATGCCAATCCATAATTTGTCGGATATTTCGGTAATCGTCCTGTCTAATGATAATAACAGTCCACTATTTGCAGCTTTTCCGGTTTCATCTATCAGGGCTTTGGCATTACCGGTATAAAAACCAACTGAAACCCTGCCCAATACAGGAATTGTCTTTGCAATTTCCCCGTACATGACATTATAATCTGTCCGATATACTCAGGTTTTTTGCAAGCCAACACTAAAAGTGCCAACTGCAATCGCAGGGCAATATTTGAATAATGAATCTTCGCTTGTTCCAAGTTTCAGGTTAAAATATAAAGGATGTTTGTCATAGTTGGCATCGCCCATTGATAAATAATCAATCCCAAATTCGCCCTGAAGCTTACTGAAAGGCAAAAATCCATATTCCGGCCCAAGATCATACATACCGGCGCCACGAACGCCATTAATGTTTTGCGTCCTGATATAATTGTCGATACCAAGATGATAGGTATTAAACCCCTGGATGTCCGTTGAAGGTATCCAAATTTGAGTTGAAGGTGTTGCTTTAACATCTTCTAAAGTTGCAAACAAACACATTGTCGCCACAAGGGCAACCGCGGATAATAATTGTACTTTGTTTTTCATAATCTTAATTGTTGCGGTTAATTACTAATATATATGCCTTTTAGAAGTATTCATCTCAAGTGCAGAGATGTCACGATAAAATTGTTTCGTTTATTTTAAACCAATTTTAGGCAATACAAAAGTATGGCAGAAATTATAAGGATTTAATAAGGAATATTAGTAATGTATAAAGATTTTATAAAGACAATTTTTCCTACGCCCAGGTTAAATGTAGTTTTACAATATTCGACTTATTGCTATGCCAGAACGAGTTAATTCGCTCAAGCGCATTAGAAAAGTTGTATTTTATGTGGACTTTCTCTTACTTTAAGTATTTAACAATTAGGTTCAAAGTTTGATATTTCTAAAGCAGAGATTATTAAAGTCCTATGTTCTAATTTTAAGTAAAAAGCTTTGTTAGTAAATTCCTTAAGAGCTTCACCTTTTATTCTTACTTGTTTTTCAATATATGCTTTGGGTTTTAAATTAGATAATTTACCTTCTATTATTGTTCCATCAAACAGCTTAATCTTGATAAATTTTTCATTATATCTTTCAAGTTGTTTGAGCATATCATGTAGTGCAATTGAATTGTGTTTTATTGTTTCCATTTTTACAATTTTTTAACAATAAATTTTAATTTTGATTTTAATGTGCCAATTCTTTTTCTTTAATTTCATGATCACCCATTAACGAGTCATAACCACTTGTTTTATTCTTAATTTTCCAGGATTCTTCCACGTTACTTACAAAAATCATTCCATCACCTACTTCTCCGGTATGTGCCACTTTAAGTAAACAATCAACAGTTTTTCTTACGTTCAGGTCACGAACAACTATTATTAGCATCCTTCTTGGAATACTCGTTGTATCAATTATTGACCCACGGTATATTCGTTCGGCTTTATGTATTTCATTTCCTACGCCTGTTACATCCCAATAAGAGAAGAAATCGATATCGATTTCATGCAAAGCTTGCTTTACTTCCTCAAACTTTGATGTCCGTATAATTGCTTCAATTTGTTTCATAATAAATATCTTTTAAATATTTTGTAACTGTTCAGGTTGTAATCAAATATCTAATAAACTAAGTTAAGTTCTAAATATCAATATTATACGTTTTTATAAAGTTCTTCTCCTTTTTGTCTTGAAACAAAAAGGAGCAAAAAATTCAAGAAAATATAAAGCTGTGCGTCTCATTGTTGCAACATTTGCACTTCGGGGCGCGCAATATTTTCGACGTTCTAATCAGATTCAGAATATTTTAGTATTTAAGAGATAATTTAATTCACTACCTGAATGGTTACAATATTTTAATTTCTATACAAAGTTAGATTGAGAACTATAAGTATTTTATGAATAATTACTTTGGAAGCATAAAGATTTTATAAAGGAGGTTAAATTAAGATAAGATATCTGTTTACACAATCTACTTTACACTCTTATAATATCTCAGCTTATGGTGACTCTTTCATTGTTACAAGCTACCATAAAGTAACTCTATTTAACTCTAAGTATGTTTTGAATAGTGTCATTGTAACCAAAGTCTACTCCACCATAGTTCCGGGTTTCAATATCGCAGCTCAAAGCTACTCCATCGTTGCTGAGCTACGGCATCGAAGCAATTAATTAATCCACCGTTGTTCCGGGCAAAAACATCGAAGCATTTAGCTGCCCTATCGTTGCCCAAGGCAACAGTGTCGAAGCCAAAAGCTATGAAACAAAAGTCCCGAAGTACTGCAAGGAAGTGAAATTGACCAATGCAGTTGTTCGGGACTTCGTTAAAGGCAAGTTTAACAATAACAGTACGGACTATGGGAATTAATTATCTACTTCGCTGTTGCCGGCGCTAAAGTTTTAGGGCTTTGTTTCAATTGGTTTGAAATCCTTTTCAGGGTAGCGTTTAATGATTGATTGGTACTCTTCTGGGCAGCGACCTTTAAGTAACCGTAACATTCATCAGCTTGTTTCATCAATTCAGCAATACGAACGAGCCAGTAA
>CAVSGB010000090.1:0-6582 GCA_963726845.1 uncultured Bacteroidota bacterium
CTAACATTGCTGTACTTTCCATGGCTACTGTTTTAATTTCATTATCTAATAGCCATTGAGAAAGTGCCTGTAAATCTTCATTATAAACACCAAATTCTTTTACATCTTCATCGCCTTGCCCTATTGCTACATAGTGTGAACGGCTTCCAATATCAATCCCTGCTGCATTTGGGTTGATTACTTCCATTGATACATTTTTCTTAGTCATAAAAACATTTTTTAATTGGTTAATAAAAATGCCCTAAGAGAATGTATCTTTGACGTGATAATATTATGAACGGGGTTCTCGCTTTAGGCGTGACCACCACTGAAATCATCTCAAAGCCTTTCTGCTAAATCAGAAGGGCTTTTCACATTCTAACCAGGATTGCACCCGGGCTATGACGCACCAGTTCAAAAATCGGCCTTGCATAGGGCCTTCAAATTTAAAATAAAAGTCTGTTCTAAGCACCACCGTTAGCTGTGGAAATGAATCCTGTTTCTGGGATAGAGAGGGTTGCCGCTAACGTTCCTCGGCTATGTAAAGTGCGGGATTTACTTGCAGGATAAATCCAACTACACAAATATAATTAGAAAGCACTGAACTTGCAAACCTGCTATAACCCGCATTTTATATAGCCGATGTTAGGCACAGCAATTTTTTATACTATTTTAATTTGGTTTTAATTATATAATTTTAATTTTTTAAACCTACAGATATACCGAAATGAAATGAAGGAAAAGCGCTAATGTTGTTTTCAGAACTAATATCGTAATAATGATTATTGCCTGATATAAAAGTAAATTTATTTTTTGACAATAAATAACCTATACCAAAATACATGTCTGAAATTAAAATTTTGGTATGAAAAAGAACAATACCAAACTTTATCATAGCACCAATTTGATTTTTAGTTTTAGAATAAATATCATCAATATTATTATATGCTGAAGATCCAGATATTCTAATCTCATTATTAAATTTGTAATCATAATTCGCCATTATACCAAAGAATATTCTATTGAAAAAATATCTTCTTAAACCTGCCCTTAAAGTAAAATTATTATAATATATACCCGAATAATCATAAATTCCACCATCTTCAATATCGATACCATCATTTTCAAAAGATACTGGTCCACAATATTTATAACCTAAATTAAGCTCTAAGTAATTCTTTGTACTTACAGACCTAATATATGTAATGAATAATCTTTTTATTGCTAAATCATTAAGATTAATGTTTACAGACTGCTTAAACAATATGCTATCCTTTTGAGAATAGGTTTTACATATAATTGTTGAAGAGACTATAACAAATAAAATAACAATTCTAATAGATTTCATAATTAAATAATATTTATATTGGCTTCAATTTTTCGGTCATTGGTCGAATCCGTTGGTTTCAAAAATGAATCATCAAAAAAATAAGTCGATTCAGAGATTCATCAATTGTTTCGACCCAACAACATTTTTTTCATTGTTGTGCCTAACGTTCGCGGCTACTGCCAGTACGGGATTGCGTGCTTGCGTCTCTGTCCGCTGGCACAAATGCCTATATGCGGGCGCTGACGCTTGATAACTTTCTGAAACCCGCATTGGCTGTGAGCCGTTGTTGGCTGCTGGTGTCTATTTTCATTGAAAAAAAATAAATCGAATTATTTCTTTTTTCTTTCCATTCTTAATTCTCGTTCAACTAAAAAGTCATTTATATCAATACATCTTACACCATTTTTTGCAGAAACACTTGGAATTTTGTTGGGTTTAATTTTACTTTCATTTGTTATCAAAACAAAATTATGAGTCTTGCAAAATGCAATAAGATAAGGGTCAGCTTCTTCTTTACCTTCTGCTTGTTTTTTTGCATCAAAGAATCCTGATTTATATTCTTCGTTAATTATTGGAATAGCTGCGTTGATACTAATGGTATCAGTAGAAACAACAAAAAGCTTTTTCCATTTTTTCATCCATTTCTTTAGAAAATCTTGTTTGCCTTGGTAGTTGTTAATTTCTTCTTCAACAAAATCAATAGTTTTAAAACAGTCTTGTTTTATTAATTCCTCAATTTCTTCCCAAATTGCAACAAATACGGGATTGTCGTACTTAAATGTTGATTCAAGCATTATTAATCCGCTTGTATCAATCACATAAATAGTTCGTCCTTGGTTAAAGTCTAGTTGCATTTTTTATGCATTTAACAGTTGACGTGTTCTTGGAATATATGAGAGCTTAATACCTAAAAAGTCTGATAAATCTTTAATATCAATTCTATTTTGGTCAAATGCTGAGAATGCTAAAGAAATATAAGTTCTGCCTTTTTCTTTTATAGTTTCTCTTGCAATGTTTCTACCTTCAGGTTTTTTTGCTCTACCAAATGTTGGTTTATTCCAAACATCATGTCTGTCTTTGTAATATGCAAGTGTAGTAAGTTTATTTTCTAACAAACTTCTCAAAATAGCAAGGGGGCCAACATGAAAATGATTTGCCAATTCAACCAAATCTTTCTTAGCCCAAATTTTATTTTCCATTGATTTTTGTAAAACCACAGTGTTCATTTGCATTAGTTCTGTGGTCGGAATTAGTATTTCTGCAGCAAATGCATTACACCATTTTTCAATTTGTTGATCGGTGTTTTCAGATAAATCACATAAACCACCGTCATTTAATAGTATATGACCAAGTTCGTGAAATAAGGTGAAAATTTTTGCTGTAGGTTGTTCTCCGCCTCTTTTTATTGCAATAATTGGTATAACCTCATCTGTCATTGAAAACCCTCTTAAAAGGTCTTGAGTTAAACTCAATTGAAATACTGCTACTCCTAATGATTCAACTTTCTCAATGTATGCCTCTAAAGCATAATTCAAATTATTAAACTGTCTAATCTCATCTAAATTCAAGTCCTTCCTAAGTCTATTTGCTATTAACTTTGGATTGTCCTGAATTAAAGCTTTATTCTGAAATCTAGGAATCAGAATACCTGCATCTTGTTTAAGTTCAACTAATGAAACAACAAGTGCTCTGGCTTTGCGAATTGCCAAAATAGTTTTTTCGTGAAATAACCCAATATTCTTTGAATCGATAGTTCTTCTATCAGATGGAATAGGTTTTTCTTTTGGTGGTTTAGTAAGTAATAATGTTGCTATAGTCCTTTTATAAGCTTTTGAAAGTTCTTTTAATTCTTCTAATGTTGGTTGTTTTTCACCTTCCTCTAATTGAATTAATCTTCTTGCAGAAATACCTGTTTTTTCGCTAGTGTTAGTTCGATTTAAGGCAATGGCTTCTCTTGCCCATATTAGAACTTCATGATTTACAGATATATCAATTATCTCTTTCATTTTATTGATTCTCAAATTTAGAGAAAAATTTCATCCTCAATTATACAAACAAAAATTAAATTATTTTGATATTAGGTAGGTATGATTTTATCAATCCGAATTTATAAATTTTGCATGATTATTCAGAAAAGAACGGCCACTCACACTTGCAGCCAACGTTTGGCGCTATGAGCATGTGGCGGATTTCGGAGAGTTTCACTATCAAAATACACCAAAACTTGATGCGGGATTGAAAGTTAAATAACCGTATAAACCCTGCCATTGCTTATGAGTTCGTGTTGGCTGCTGTTTTTATTTGTTTTTATATCTTAATTTATTACTTTTAAATTCAAATATATGCAAAAAATGTCAGAAGCAAAATTAACAATCCATATTGAAAACAAAAGACCAATCGAATTAATTGATTTTACTGAATCTTTTGAATCATTAGGAAATGAGTATTATAAATTTTTAGCAGAAAGTCAGAATGGTCATGGGTTAAATCCGTTGAAATGTATTATATTTGACAAAAAAACATGAGACATTATAAAATTGTGACATGTACATTCTGCAACAGTGATGATTTAGTAAAAAATGGACATAGTGAGAATACAACACAACGCTGGTATTGTAACAATTGTAAAAAAAGTTTTCAATTAGAATATCGTTATAATGCCAGAAAGCCGGGGGTTAAAGAACAAATAACCGAACTAACAATGAACAGCAGTGGTGTTCGGGATATAAGCCGGACATTACAAATAAACAAAAACACTGTGATTTCAGAGTTAAAAAAAAACGCCGCAAACAAACCCATACCTGCTGGACATGATAGAAGCCAAACAGCTTGAAAAGCTTGATGTTGTCATACATTATACAGCAGAAATGGACGAGTTCTGGAGTTTTGTTGAAACTAAAACAAACCAACGCTGGACATGGTATGCAATGGACAAAAAATCTGGAATAATAATAGCGTGGCATAATGGGAAAAGAACAGATAATGACTTTAAAGTACTATTAAGCCGAATGGACAATATCCCTATCAATAATTATTATACTGATGATTGGGGTTCATATTCCAGGCTATTGCCATGCGATAAACATATTGTGGGCAAAGATGAAACATGGAAAATTGAAAGAAAAAACCTAAATTTTAGGACACATATTAAAAGGCTTAACAGAAAAACAATTTGTTATTCCAGAGATGAAGTAATTCATGATAATGTTATAGGAATGTATATTGAGAGATATTATTATAAAACTGGAAAGTATGGGAATAGCATAATCAACGGATTTAACCCATGACCAAAAATTCGTGCAAGTTGAATATTTTAAATGCTGTTGGGATTTTATTAATTGTTAAAATTTCAACATCTACAAGAAACGCATAATGAAAAGGATTCGTTTCCATATCCAACATTTTTGTTTTTGTTTCTTGATTCTCAAATACGACCTTTAAAGCGGATTGATGTAATGAATCAATAAATCCTTTATCTATTGATTTTGACTTTTCATCATATTTAGCCGAATCCCAATAAAATAAGACTTTTTCGTGTTTGTTTTTTTCAGGTTCTTTTAATTTTTCTCTTTCTTTTTGTATTCCATTTTGGATTGCATTGCTTTCAACACTATTAAAATTATAAATTATGGTTTGATTTTCAATATTACAATCACCAGTAAATGTAATATTTGAGCCATTATCCTTTGCAATGGGTTTAATAATATTATTAAAATTTGTACAATCTTTTATATCAAACTCTTTTGGTTTTTCTTCTGATTTGCCCAAAAAATACTCAAATCCCATTTTGATAAATTTTGCAAATTCAATTACTGAGTTTGCATTTTCTATAAATGGAATTATTATTGGAGTTAAATCAGACAAAACAGTAGTAATAGTTCCTGATTTAATTTCTTTAACATAAAGTTTTGTTTCTTTATTAAGTTTAAAATTCTGACTGGTCATGGGTTAAATCCGTTGATTATGCTATTCCCATACTTTCCAGTTTTATAATAATATCTCTCAATATACATTCCTATAACATTATCATGAATTACTTCATCTCTGGAATAACAAATTGTTTTTCTGTTAAGCCTTTTAATATGTGTCCTAAAATTTAGGTTTTTTCTTTCAATTTTCCATGTTTCATCTTTGCCCACAATATGTTTATCGCATGGCAATAGCCTGGAATATGAACCCCAATCATCAGTATAATAATTATTGATAGGGATATTGTCCATTCGGCTTAATAGTACTTTAAAGTCATTATCTGTTCTTTTCCCATTATGCCACGCTATTATTATTCCAGATTTTTTGTCCATTGCATACCATGTCCAGCGTTGGTTTGTTTTAGTTTCAACAAAACTCCAGAACTCGTCCATTTCTGCTGTATAATGTATGACAACATCAAGCTTTTCAAGCTGTTTGGCTTCTATCATGTCCAGCAGGTATGGGTTTGTTTGCGGCGTTTTTTTTTAACTCTGAAATCACAGTGTTTTTGTTTATTTGTAATGTCCGGCTTATATCCCGAACACCACTGCTGTTCATTGTTAGTTCGGTTATTTGTTCTTTAACCCCCGGCTTTCTGGCATTATAACGATATTCTAATTGAAAACTTTTTTTACAATTGTTACAATACCAGCGTTGTGTTGTATTCTCACTATGTCCATTTTTTACTAAATCATCACTGTTGCAGAATGTACATGTCACAATTTTATAATGTCTCATGTTTTTTTGTCAAATATAATACATTTCAACGGATTTAACCCATGACCGAATTTTTTATAAAATAGCAGCCAACGCTTGCGGCTACTAACAGTGCGGGAGTGCGGGGAGCGACCATGTCCGCTGGCAATACACCCGCAAGCGTGCCACTGCTCTTGCGAAACTTCTGAAACCCGCATTGTTTGTGAGCCGATGTTAGTGGCAGTTCGTGTGTCCTGCGATGAATCAGGGCACTTTCAAATATAGAAATCTTCCTGATAATCAGGAAGAAAGTTCTTTGAAATTGATTCATCTTAACTTTAGATGAGATGAGAGGCATCTATTTATAGTGTTTTGGATTAAGAAACGAGCCGGAAAAGAAATCCGGAGGTCTCACAAACAAATTCTATACATTCCCTTTATAGATGGGTGGTCTCTCGGATACGCCTTGCTGGAGGTGTTTCCAATCCGCCCTGCGGTGCTTCCCTTTCAAGGGGTAGGTACTGAACGGCATGGGTTAAAAGGCAGAAAACCCATTTCGGTGGGAAATCTGTCAGGAATGGGTAAAGAAGCTGAACGAAAGTAACTGT
>CAVSGB010000091.1:0-15350 GCA_963726845.1 uncultured Bacteroidota bacterium
TTATGAGTTAAGTAAAATTTTGGCTGGCAAAAATCCGGATGTTCTTTTAACTGACTTTTCGCTCATGGATTTTGACAACATTTCAGACCTGAAAAGCATAAAAATCCAATATCCCAAACTGGCAATTATTATTCTTACAAATGCTGTTAACAGGGTTGAATTTATGGAATTGAGTAAAGCTGGTATAAAAAATATTATAACCAAAATTACTGACCGGGAAGAACTATTTGAGGCAATTGAAGCAGCAAGTAAGGGGAAAAAATATTATTCCACTGAAATACTTGATCTGTTAATTGAATTGCATGATAAAAAGAATATTGTAAATGAGCCAAACCAGCTTACAACAAGTGAAACTGAAATCGTCAAACTGATATCTGAAGGTTTTACATGAAAAGCCATTGCAGATCGAAAAAATATCAGTTTCTATACAGTAATGACGAATCGAAAAAATATTTTCAGAAAATTAGGGATCAAAACCTCATCTGAATTACTCATGTATGCCATGAAAGCAGGTATAATCGACTCCTTGGAATATTATATTTAGTGAAAAGTCAGGTTTCAAGTGTTATAAGTTGATTTCAAATCTATTATTTATTTTTCAAATTTTAAGTCATCCAATTTCATTCTTTACTATTAACAATATATATCCCTAAATTATGGTATTAAAATACTTTAATTATGGTATTTCTAATAATTTTTAGAAACTTCAATTTTGTAAGCAGAATCAGTCAATGAGAAAAATCATGGAACAATTTCCTACATATTCTAAATTTTATTACAAAACTCCAAAAAAATACATGCTTTGCATCTCTTCAAAAAATTGTATGTGTTGCTAATTTATTCTTTTAATCAATTATTTATTTTCTAAACAGAACAAACCTAAAAGGAATAAATAATTCCATTAATAAATAATAGGCTTTTTTCAATTTCCCTCAAAATTTAAATTTTAGAACCCACGTCAATGCAAGCTTTTATAAAAAACTATATTAATATCTGTGAATTGTACCTTTTTTCCCGAAGTGCTGAATTTGGCAAATATTCTTCGGGCTGCCAACTATTAATAATCCAGATTACATCACGAATATCAGATGCCGGTGAATTAGGCAAAATAGTGGCCGACATCCGGGCAGTTTTTCCAAAGGCACAAGTAACAAGTAATTTCAGCAATACTGAAAACAGCCCCGAGATAGAAAATAACACATGTTTGTATTTTACTTTTCTCGAAAAAGCAGACTATGGCATTGCTGATGAAACAAACAAGAATTTTTCTTCCATTAGCGATTTAGACAAATGCAAATCTGCAGAAATTGAAATTCTGTACAATCAGCTAAAAGAGAAAAACAAACTTATTGAAGTTTATAACCATCAAATTAACGAAAGCCTTGCCTATGCTGGGAAATTACAAAAAGCAGTAATTCCACCAAAAGAGTATTTTAATAAAATATTCCCGGAGCATTTTATTATTTACAAACCAAAACACTTTGTAAGTGGCGATTTCTTTTGGCTTTGCGAAAAAGGCAACAAGTTATATTTTGCAGTTGCAGATTGCACTGGTCATGGAGTGCCAGGAGCACTGATGAGTATATTGGGCATTAGCTTACTCAACGAGATAAGCAACATTTTTACAAGTTGGAACAATATTTCGGCATCTGATGTTTTGAATTTATTGCGCAAAATGGTTAAAACCTCACTTCACCAAAACGGAAAGTCAGAAGAACTTAAAGACGGCATGGACATTGCCCTGTGCGTGCTCGATAAAGAAACTTTGCAATTGCAATTTTCCGGGGCGTATATCCCACTGTATATAGCCCGAAAAAAAGAACTCCTTGAACTAAAAGGAAACCCGATGCCAATAGGAGTGTATTTAAGAGACGATTCACCGTTTGAACAATCAACTTTTCAGCTTCAAAGAGACGATATGCTTTACCTTGCCACAGATGGTTATGAAGACCAGTTTGGAGGATCTGGTTATAAAAAATTTAAGTCAAAAAATTTCAAAAACCTGCTTTTATCAGTAAGCTCAAGCAAGGTAGAAGAACAAAAACAAGTGCTTAAAAACACAATCGAACTTTGGCAAAACGGGCACGAACAAATTGATGATATTACTGTATTGGGCATCAGGATTGGTAAAGAACCATTGATAAATTATTCGATATAACAATGAACAAACTAATATCAATAGGATTAATCCTTTTAATGTTTTTCATAATAGTATTGTCGTTGTATGCTTTGATGCATCTTTTTTGGTCGATAATTATTGACTGATTTGGCGAAGACTAAAAATATATTAAAATGAAATTAGATACTGGAAATTGTGCAGAAATATCTAATATTTTATTTGTCTTTCATAATTACTCTTTTCCACTTCCAGGACAATAAATAATTCGATTTCAATTAACATACCTATATCATGGTATAAAAAATACTATAAATGAGGTATTTTAAAACCACTTAATTATCAGGACTTTTGTACCATCAATTAATAATATTTAGACAATGAAAAAGGTATTGAATTTTCGAATGCGATGTTGCCGTTAGTGCTTAAAGTCAGAAATTAATAGAATTACTTATTAAAAAAAAGGAAAATGAGAACGAAAATAATATTTACAATTTCAATACTAATGGTTTTTATTATATCAGTAAAAGGTGAAGAACCAATAACCATAGGTGGATCAAAATTTACAAATTCATTAATTGAAAAGTGGATAAATGAATATAAAAAGGAAAACCCTCAATCACAATTGAAGCTTGTTAGCAAAAAAAACGAAGCCAAACAAATAGACATTTCAATAATTGCACATCAACCGGCCAAAACAGATTTGACAGATAACCAGCAAATTATTTTTGTTTGTAAATATGCTTTGTTGCCAATCACAGGAAAATCTAATTCATTTTTGAAAAATATTAAAAAGAGAGGTTTAAATAAAAAAGAGTTTGAAACGCTTTTCTTTAAAGAAGGTTTATTAGAAGAAAATAATAAGGAAAAAACAAAAACCGTTGTAAATATCTATTCCCGCGAAAGCCAGGCGAGTTCTTCCATTGCATTTGCAAACTATTTTGGACATCAACCAAATGACATTCGGGGGAAAAAGATTTTGGGCGATGATATTTTTTTGTTTTCTGCAATAAAGAAAGATTCAAACGGAATTACATTCAACAACCTTGGGTATATTTATGATCTGCAAACAAGAAAAGTACAAAATGGAATAAGTGTTCTTCCATTGGATATAAACAAAGAAGCTTTTTCTGCTATTAATAACAATATAGATGATGTATTAAATATACTTGAGAGCAACTCATTTGAAACTATTCCGGTAATAAAACTCGGTTTTATATTTAATATCAACCCGGGCAATAAAGAAATTATTAAATTTCTTAAATGGGTTATTGCCGATGGGCAAAAATACAACCACGATTTTGGCTTTCTCAATTTAGACAAAGAACTTCAGGCAAACCAGATTGAACAATTGTCAGAGAAATATCTGACTGCAACGAAGTAACCAATTATTAACCAATTTATATATTAACAAAAAAGTACCCCTTATTCCGTTGGCAGATGGTATTGGGGGTACTCACTAAAATGGTTTTATAAGACTTCCATGCAAATCCTTTACAAGAGTGGCTTTGCAAAGGTGAAAATATATCGAAGATGAAGCAAAATTGTTGGGAATTTAAAAAATGCGGTCGGGAACCCGGAGGAAATAAGAATGCCGAATTGGGAATTTGTCCAGCCGCCAGCGATGTTAAATTGGACAAAACAAACAGTGGAAAAAATGGCGGAAGAAGTTGTTGGGTAATTGCCGGTACATTGTGCGGTGGAAAAGTACAAGGTATATTTGCGCAAAAACAGCAAAATTGTATGCTTTGTGAATTCTATAAAATTGTTCACCAGGAAGAAAAAGCATCAGGGACGTTTGTAACTTCATTTGATTTATTACAAAAATTACAATTAAAAGATTCTTATATTCCGATCCCTAACAGATAACATATACTGCACTTTATAGTAACGAATAGTCATTTAAATTAAAAAGTTAATTATTATAATATTTTATATTGTTTTTGTTTAGTTAGTTGTTAGTTAGTTTGTTGTAGAGGCTGTTTCTAAAAATTACAGTCTCTATTTTTTTATACCCCATTTATGGTATTAAAATGACTTTATTATGGTATTTTATATACCTTTTAATTATATCAACTTTGTACAAAAGTTTAACTAATTAATGGGCCGAGAATTATAAATATTTCAATTCATAATTTGAGATTCTCATTAAATATTGAAAATATATTACTTTTTAGCTAGCAACCCTATGTAATTTTCCGAATGAGTTGCCTGTAAAATTTGCTTTCAGGATTTTATTTCATTCTTAAAATAGTTCTTAAAATAGTTCTTAAAATAGTTCTTAAAATAGTTCTTAAAATAGTTCTTAAAATAGTTATGTATTTAAGTATAATGACAGATAAAATTTCACAACATGGGTTTGACAAACAAGATGCTAAGTTTTTAATTTATCAAAACCGGATTATTTATAATTATAAATTAAAACTAAAATGAGCGAAGCATTTCTGATAGTGCCGGGTTTAGGCGATTCGGATGAACGGCACTGGCAAAGTTTGTGGGAGAAAAAGTTCAAAAACTTTCGTAAAGTACATCAGCAGGAATGGACAAATCCTTATTGTACTGACTGGGTAAATACTATCGAACAGAAAGTAACTCAATTGTCAGGCAAACAAATATTTTTAATAGCCCATAGCTTAGGATGCATTGCCGTTGCACATTGGGCATTTCAAACAAATCATAAAATAGCAGGCGCTCTTTTGGTTGCTCCGCCAGATGTTGGACTTTTACAAATTAAAAACTTTTCAAAAGGTTTTGCCCCGGTACCTTTAAGAAGACTACCATTTGAAAGTATCCTGGTAGCCAGTAGTAATGACAAATATGCAAATATTTCTAAGGTATGGCAGTATGCTAAATTTTGGAATAGCCTGTTTGTAAATGTTGGCAACAAAGGACATATTAATTCAGAATCAGGTATTGGCGATTGGCCCAGAGGGATATAATTTGCTTAATCAACTTGTAAATTCAAAACAATTTTCAATTGCTTATTAATATTTAATAACTGAAAATTTATAATTCATGATGTACATTCTTCCAAGGTCTTTGCGTGGAAATGAGTATAAAATTTTAAATAAAAAAAATCATTAGCTTTTGGCAGGTTATAATTGAAAAAATAAAAATGGGCACAAGATTAATTTATATCGCAGATAGCCAGGATTTGACCCGTGAGGGGACAATTCAGCTTGTAGGGAAATTCTTTAATGGAGAAGCTGTTTTTGAAACCATGCGGTACCGAGATGATCTTTTTACGAAATTGGCTAAACAGCCACCATTTCTATTGATAATTGATTTAATAACATTCGATTTGGTCTGTGAAATTGAAGAAATAAAACTTCTGGCTTCTGAGACAAACATACTTGTTATATCCGACAGTAAAGACAGTGAGCAAATCAGGCAGGTATTGAAGTTGGGGATTAACCACTATATACTTAAAACGAGTGCCGAAGATGAACTGTTCAGCGCCTTAAAGGCAATTTTAAACAACCGTAAGTATTTGAGCTGCGAAGTTTATGAATTATTAATACAAAAAGAAAAATCAACATACACATTCGACAAATCAAAAATTATAAAGCTAAGTAAATGCGAAAGCGAAATTGCACGTTTAATTTCGATGGGTAAAACATCGAAAGATATTGCCGAAATCAGAAAACTCAGCATACATACAATCAATACACACCGGAAGAATATTTTTCGCAAACTTGGGATAAAAACAACCGTTGATCTTGTTAAATACGCACTTAATGCTGGCCTGACGAGCGATATTGAATATTATATTTAGTTATATAATAATAAATTCTAAGCATGTTTATTAAATTACCTCCTAAGCTCAATGTAGCAAATATTCCTACAAGATTAGAAAAGTTAGAGCGACTTTCTAAGGAATTATATCCTATCTCAATTTACATAAAACATGATGACGAAACAGGAACTGAATGGAGCGGGAATAAAATTCGAAAGCTCGAGTTTGCAGTCAAGGAGGCCATTGAAAAAGGTTGTAATTATCTTATTACGTGTGGGGGCAACCAATCTAATCATTGCCGGGCAACAATTGCTTTAGCTACAAGGCTTGGCCTAAAATGCACTCTTGTATTGCGTGGCTCTAAAGAATCTATTATAGACGGCAATTTATTTCTCGATAAAATTTTAGGTGCAGAAATAACATTTATTACTCCTGAAGAATATGCCCAACATAGGGATGAAATAATGAATAAAATTTCACAACAAAAAGTGGCCCAAGGTTATAAAACCTATATTATTCCTGAGGGAGCTTCTAACGGTATTGGTTCGTTTGGTTATTATAACGCTATGTTGGAAATTATGGAACAAGAAAAAAGTATTAACATCAAGTTTGATGCAATTGCTTTGGCTGTAGGTTCAGTTGGAACATATTCCGGGCTTCTTTTGGCCAAACAATGCAATAATTTAGATGTAAAGTTATTTGGCTATTTGGTTGGAGGAAGCATTAGTTATTTTAAAGAAGCCCTATCAAAAACTTTTCAAGAAATTTCAAAATACCAGGGTCAGGAAATAATACCAAATGCTAATGAAATCAGGTTTATTGATAAATATATTGGGAAAGGCTATGGAGAAAATACTGAAGAAGAAATACAATTTATAAAATCAATCGCACAATTAGAAGGCATCATACTTGATAATGTTTATACAGGGAAAGCATTTTACGGGTTAGTTTCTGATATTAAAAACGGAAAATTTAAGGATTATAGAAACATTTTATTTATCCATACTGGCGGAATATTTGAACTCTTCGCACAAAAGGACCGATTCATTTAATAAAATAAATTTACTGGTGAAAACATTCAAAAATCCTTTATGTAATTGCAATGTCAATTAAATTAAATCTACCAAAAAAAATGTTTTTTATTTAATAGTATTAGCTTTAAAATTAAATGAATAAAATATTCAAATATCTTAAATCACATAAACAGGTTACTAAAAATACCTCTATTATGCGATTTTTATATAAAATAGGTGGCATACATTTGCCTCCTAATAAAAACATGCTTTAGAAGAACAATTAAATTGAAGAGTTAATTAATAATTCCAGAATAAACAAAAATTATTTATAAAGAATACGGGCATCCCTTTCTCCGTCGGCAAACTTACAAAAGGAACACCCGTAACAATAAAAAAATTGTATGATAAAAATATGCCTTTTTCCCGAAAACAACAAAAAGTTTCCGACACTCCGTTTTCATAAAATACTATTAACATTTCTGTTTACAGTTTTGTTCACTCTTTTGGGTTTTTCTCAAAAAATTGAAATTAAGGGACAAATTCTTGAAGATAAAACTAAAGCACCTATTATAGGAGCTACTATTCAAATTAGCAATGAACAAATAGGTGTAATATCAAATGCAAATGGGGAATTCAGCCTGAATATTAAGAGCTTACCTGTTTCTTTAATTATAACTATGATTGGTTATATAAAACAGGAAATTGATATTTATGAGAATGAACCAGTAGTCATTTACCTTTCCGAAGATGTAACCCACCTCAACGATGTTGTTGTGATTGGGTATGGGACTCAGAAAAGAAAAGAACTTACAGGGGCTATTGCATCCGTTTCGGCAACACATTTGGAATATAATGTAGCGCCTTCTGTTGATGCATTGCTTGGTGGTGCGGTAGCAGGGGTTAGTGTAACTCAAAGTTGGGCCAACCGGGCTCTCCGGCAAGCATACGCATACGCGGCGGAAATTCAATTAATGCAAGTAATGACCCTCTCTATGTTATCGATGGTTTTTTATTTTTTAGCGACAACTCTTCAACATCGACCGGGATCAAAGGTTTTGATGGTGGGTCGAACCCGTTAAATATGCTTAACCCTTCGGATATTGAATCTATAGAAGTATTAAAAGATGTTTCTGCTACGGCCATTTATGGTTCGAGGGGCTCAAACGGGGTAATTATGATTACCACTAAAAAAGGGAAAAAAGAAGGTGTTTCCATAAACTATCAATATACTTCGGGCTGGGGTAATTCTGCCAAAAAGTTAGATTTGCTTAATGCTAACCAATGGGCGCGCTTGGAGAAGGATTATTTTCTGAACAAAGGCGGTTATACAGATGCCCAAATTGCCCGGTTGGGCAAAGGGTACGATTGGCAAGATGCCGTTTTGCAAACCGGGATTTCCCAAAACCATGCTATTTCATTAAGTGGTGGCGACGACAAAACGCACTACTTTTTGTCCGGGAACTATTTGAACCAGCAAGGCATTATAATAAATTCAGGGTTCGAACGGTTTACCGGGCGGTTTAATTTAGACAAAGAAGTTTTTCCCGGGTTTAAAGTCGGGGTTAATTTAACCGGGAACAAAAGCACACAGGACGGCCTTACTACGTTTGAGGGGGTTAATTACAGTAGTTCTCCCTTTGCAAAAGGAATTTCAAACTCGCTCACGTATGCTTTATACATTCCTCCGGTTGTACCTATTTACAACAGCGACGGTAGTTACAATTACAACAACCCCTTCGAATATGGCGATTTGCGCGATGGCACCAGAACGGTAAACCCTGTATCGGATTTGAACAATAGCCAGGCACAAACTATAAATACTGCTTTCTTTGGCAATTTTTTTGCACAATACACCTTTAAAGGCCTAACTGCAAAAGTTAACCTGGGCAGCAATATAAGCCATACTACCCAGAATTATTTTTCGCCACCTTCCTCTGCATTGGGTTTGGTACTAAATGGTATTGGCGAAATAGGGAACAAACAGGTTGAAATAAGTTTATCAGAATTTACTTTGGATTACAAAAAGAAATCAGGTTTTCATTCGTTCGATGTGTTAGCAGGCTTTACCCGACAGGAAAATAAAACCAACCTTTTAACAGCAACAACTTATAATTTTACCAATGACGAGTTAGGCGTTAATGGCCTTCAGTGGGGGCTTCCGTATGGGACTACCCCAATTTATAGTGCGTTTGATGCAGGCTGGCTTAATTCATTCCTTGGCCGTGTAAATTATTCGTTATTAGAACGGTATAATGTAACGGCTACTTTTCGAAGTGACTATTCTTCAAAATTTAAGGATGTTGATCATCCCTGGGGCTTTTTTCCTTCAGTCGGTATATCGTGGAATGTGAACGAAGAAAGTTTTTTGAAGGATGTTTCAGCAATTAGCAACTTAATATTACGGGCAAGCATTGGTACCGTTGGGAATCAGGAAATTCCTAATAATAAAGACATTACAACATTAGGGGTTACCAGTTACAACGGACAAATCAGTTCTACAATTACCAATATAGCCGATCCTAACCTCAGATGGGAAACTACTACGCAATATAATATTGGTGTAGATGCCGGATTTTGGAACAACAAGATAACTGCTGCCGTGGATGCTTATTACAAAAACACATCAGATTTATTACTGTTAGTCGACCCTCCATTAGGTCAGGAAAATAGTATTTTGACTAATGCCGGGAATGTTGTAAACAAAGGCATTGAGGCCTCTGTGAACGCTGTATTGGTTGAAACGAAAGATATTCATTGGTCGTTTGCGGCCAACATTGCGAAAAATAAGAACACCATTACAAAATTGAACGGTGACAATAATGAGATATTTTATGGCAACAATCAGATACTTAAAGTTGGTGAACCTCTCGGTTCTTTTTACGGACTTATATTCAATGGTGTTGTTCAAAAAAACGAAGACGTATCAAAACTGCCTACTACACCAGCCTACACAGTTCCGGTACCGGGCGATCCAAAATTTGTTGATGTGAATAAAGACAATCATATCGATCAAAACGACCGTGTAGTCCTGGGCAGCCCAGAACCAAATTATATCTATGGTTTTTCCTCTTCATTTAAATATAAGGATTTCGATTTGTTTGTTTTGTTGCAGGGAACGCAGGGCAATAAAGTGTATAACGTGTTAAATAGCCATCTTGAAGTTCCGAATGATGAGTACAATGGGTCAGCCGCGCTTTTGAATGCCTGGACGCCAACAAACCCTTCCAATACGGTTCCGCGTATTACGAATGTGCCGCTTTCTTCTGAATTAGACAGCAGGTATGTTGAAGATGCCTCGTATCTAAGGTTAAAAACCATCACGCTGGGTTATACTTTTAAATTATTTTCAAATACAAACAATACAAAACATCTAAATATAAGAGCGTTCGCGACAGCAGAGAATGTATTGACCATAACCGGTTACAAAGGATACAATCCCGAAATAGCAGGTGGGATTGATTTGGGTTCGTACCCCATGGCGCGCACCTTTTTAGTAGGGGCAAATGTATCGTTTTAATATGAACTTAAAATTTATATCAATGTCGATTAAAAATGCAAACCTCACCCTAAGTCCCTCTCCAAATGGAGAGGGACTTGCCCCTTCTAAATTTGGAGAAGGGGTTGGGGATGAAGTTTGTGGACATAGAATCCTTAACAAGCATTTATTATTATCAATTATTATATTTATTAACATTAATTCTATTAGTTATGAAACAAATTTTAAAGCGTGTAGCCCTCGTGGCTATAATCATTTCGTTGGGGTTGCTCAATTCCTGCAAGAAAGACAGTACACAGGTAATCAGTGGTAACTCAGTTTGGCAATCCGATGAACAGGCTTTGGCTTCAGCCAGTGCAGCTATTGCTCCCTGGCAGCGGTTAAGTTCTTCATTTTCGTTTTTAATTGAATCTCAAACCGATGCCACCGTTAGTTTTGAGGGCGACGATAGTCAAAACGGGCCATTGGTAAGTTTATTTAAAACCGATGTAAACAATTGGTATCCTACCAAAATTTTCAATTACCTGTATGTAAGTATTGGCTTAGCCAACCATACCATTGAACAAGCAGATTCAAGCAAGGTAAGCGCTAACCTGTCTCAAAGTGGAATCACGCTGGCCAGGGCACGGGCCAAGTTCATCCGGGGTTTAGCCTATCTTTATCTGACCACACTTTGGGGCGAAGTTCCCCTTATTTTAAGCTCTACTGCTACCACTGCCCAACAAACAACCCGTCAGCCTATAGATGCTGTTTATGCGCAGATAGTTAAAGATTTGACAGACGCTGAAGCCGATTTGCCAGTTTACGATCAAATCCGCTCCAATCCGAGCAAAGGCTCTGCCGATGCCATACTTTCACGTGCCTATCTTTACTGGGCAAGCAACCCACTAACACAAGCCCAGGTGGCTGCTATTGCTGGAAGCAAAACCGACCCTGCCCCAACAACTTGGGATGCTACCAAGTTACAAAATGCTGTTAATTATGCCGACAAGGTAATTAACAGTGGAAATTTTCAATTGGAAACCAATTATGCAAATATATGGGGCGTTCCTGCCGAAGACCGCTCGGTTGAACATATCTTCACCATTCACCACGATGGCGATGGTATTGATCTCCAGGGAAACCACCAAACACATTGTACCTTTACTTTTCGCTTCGATTTGTACCAGGACAACCACATTGGGGTGGCTGACGTAAGCGAATTGAATTATTGGGATAACTCAGACAAACGTAAGCTTTACTCAATTTTTGATAGTTTATATAACCAAGACGAACCACTTGTGGCTTCTCCTACAAAAGCAAGTGATTATAAAGTGTATCATTACGTTTACCCTGTAACTACGCCACGTGTTGGGAAGTTTGTACACAGGAACACATCGCTTCCTCAAGTGGCCCCGGGTAGCGCGGCTGGTCAACCAAACGACATTAACCGTATCGAAATCCGTTTGGCCGAAGTATTGCTTAACAAAGCTGAAGCGTTGTTTTATTTAAACAAAAACGCCGATGCTACTGCTGTTATCAATCAGTTGCGCACCAGGGCCGGCGTACCTACATATGCTTCATTAACACAGGCCCAATTGGAAAACGAATGGAATTTGGAATTATACTTCGAACAAAAACGCTGGATCAACCTCACCCGTTGGCATAAATTAGTAAGTACTATACTTACAGTTACTCCGACTTTTGAATACTACAAAGATAAATATAGTAGTCCAGCTTCACAGGTTGTAGCGTTTGGGGATTCATCAAGTTATACCAATTATCCATTCTTTGCTAAAGTATACAAACATCTTCATTCAAAAACGGATAATGTAGCTGGTAAATTCTATCGTTTCCCTATTCCAAAAGGTTTAACTGGAGCTGACTTAGGAATTACACCTCAGAATCCTGGGTATTAATAGAAATGTAAATAAGTTTTTGAAAAAATATCCCTGGTAAGATTATCAGTCCTGATTCGACTGATAAGCTTACTTTATAAAAATCAAAAGGCACAACCAAATTAGCAGGCAGTGATAAGTGAAGAATGGAAAATATGTGCAACAATAAGGTTCAGTGTAATTACCTCAAATTATTTTTTGTATTGTGGTTTTTTGGTTTAAGTTTTAAATCCCCCGCACAAAAAATTAACGGGCGTGTTTATTTTTCCGATTCTACAGGTATTTCCAAAGCCGCTTCAGGGGCAGAAATCCATTTTGTAGGTTCTGCCAACCAAACAATTGCAGACATTAATGGGCAATTTTCCATCATAAAAGAATCAAAAGATTCTATATATCTGTTGACAAACTATAAGGATTTTTTGACAGATAGCACATTAATAACCAGCGAAATTGCCAAATCTGATTTAATAATTTTCCTCAAAAAGAAAGTACAAATCGAGGAAATACAAATAAAAGCAAATCAACCCGGAAACTCAATTTTAAAATTTCGTGTTTTGAAGACAGAGCAAATTTCAAGTGGCGGTTTAATGAAAATGGCCTGTTGTAATTTGTCCGAAAGCTTCGAAAACAGCGCTACGGTAACAGTGGGGTTTTCAGATGCCGTTTCAGGGGCAAAACAGGTTCAATTACTTGGCTTATCAAGTAATTATACACAAATGATGGCCGAAAATATTCCTACATTACGTGGATTGGCAACAACTTACGGATGGAGTTATACTCCCGGTAGTTGGTTAGAGTCTATTCAACTTTCGAAAGGCGCTTCATCGGTTGTAAATGGGTATGAAGCCATTACAGGCCAAATAAACCTTGAATTTAAGAAGCCAAATAATACGAACCCTTTATTTTTTAATTTATATGCTGATCAATTTAATTCTTACGAAGTAAACATAACTACTGCTACACAAGTTAACAAAAATTTGTGGACCGGGTTGTTGCTTTCGGGTACATTGGACAATAAACCACACGATTGGAATGGCGACAATTTTTTGGATATGCCTATACTAAAATTCGTAAATGTCTATAACCGTTGGTTTTACTTAAATCCAAATGGTATGCAGTCAAGGACCGGAATTAAATATCTTTACGAAGACAGGATTGGCGGTGAAGATACTTTTCATAGAAAAATTATAGGAGGCGGATGCGCATTACACAACTGATATACAAAACCGAAACGTTACGGTTGAAAACAAAACCGGGTTGCCTGTTGGCGATAAAGAAGGCCAAAGCATTGGTATTATAACCAGTGTTACACATCACGAACAAAATTCCGGGTTCGGGCTAAAAACTTTTGATGGAACGCAATCTACTTTCTACAGCAATGTTTTATTTACTTCGAACATAGGCAGCACTACTTCAAATAAATACACCTTTGGCGGAAGTTTTGTATTTGATAATTACAATACCCATTACCAGGATTTATTGCCGTTTAATCTCACGCCTCTTACAGCATTAAACAGGCAGGAACTAGTACCTGGTCTTTTTGGAGAGTACGCTTTTTCGAATAGTGAAAAATTAACCCTAATTATTGGGGCTCGAATCGATTTTAACAGCAAATATGGTTGGCTTTATACTCCACGTACCAACGTGAAATACAGCATTACCGATGATATTATCGCACGCGGATCAATTGGAAAAGGCTATCGTGCACCCAATGTTATTGCCGATAATATTGGAATTATGGCCTCATCAAGAAAATTGTATGTGGATAGTATTTCGGGGTTGAAGATTGAAAGCGCATGGAATTATGGAGGCAACCTCACGTTCTACATTCCGGTTTGGGATTCACGCAAATTGACACTCAGCCTCGATTACTTTCATACCGAGTTTCAGAACCAGGCAATTGTTGATATAGAACGAAACAGCAACAGCGTATTTTTCTATAACCTGAAAGGCCGGTCGTACGCCGATGCGTTGCAAGCCGATTTATCGTTAACTCCTTTCACCCGGTTCGATGTATTTGCTGCTTTTCGGTATAATAACACAAAAATTACTTATTCCGAAGGAGACCAAAGCTATTTAGTTGAGAAACCATTGGTATCGCGTTTTCGGGGGTTGGTAAATTTGTCTTATGCCACGAAATTTAAAAAATGGGTTTTCGACTTCACCTCCCAACTGAATCGCCCTTCCCGCATTCCATGCTTAAATGGGTATAATTCGGAACTGAAAGAATCTCCTTTTTTCCCCATTTATTTTGCCCAGGTTACGAAAAACACCAAACGCTTTGATATATATGTAGGCGCTGAAAATATATTCGATTTTAAGCAAAGCAATCCGATTATAGGTGCCAGTAACCCCTTTGATCAGGGGTTTGAATCGTCCTTTATATGGGCGCCGATTGTTGGGCGTAAGATATATGCAGGTATAAGGCTTCGAATTGGGAAATTGGTTTAAAGTAATGATAAAATATATTGTAAATATGAAACGAGTATGTTTAAATCTAAATACAAACAGGCGTGAAAAAAATCATGCGAGTTCCATCCGACCTTTGAAAATAAGTTTTGTTCGGATGAAACGAATAAGTATTTATATCACTTTAGGTACAATGGTGCTACTATTGCTATCCTGTCAAAAATCTGATTTGAAAAAAAATCAAATAATCAATTTCGATTATTTTGCCCCTCATAATATTAGCGAAGGCTCGTTCGTGCTCAAGGCAAAAGCATCATCGGGTTTACCAGTAACTTTTACAAGTAGTGATACTGCTATTGCCACAATAAACGACAGCATCATATCACTTGTAAAGCCGGGAGAAGTAAACATTACAGCCTCCCAACTGGGGAATGAAACATTTTATCAGGCGGGGAAAGTTACCCGCACCCTTACTATAAATGATGATATTAATTCTAATAAACGGAACCAAACTATTACATTTATCCTGAATGATACACTTTGGAAAGTAAGCCAGGGGTATTTACCATTGAATGCAACAAGTACATCGGGCTTAACGGTGAAATTTACTTCGAGTAATGTAGCTTATGCATCAATAAACGGCGATTATGCTTCATCTTATAGCGGCAATTATTTGGTAGTTGAATCAGCAATACATGGT
>CAVSGB010000092.1:0-6880 GCA_963726845.1 uncultured Bacteroidota bacterium
TACAAAAGCTCTTTGGGATAATATTCATGAAATAGAAGTTGTCGCACCGCGCATACACCCGCCCAACAATAACGGCACTGCGAATTTCGTCTATGGTAAAAATACCGGCTCGTTTGAAATTGACGGCGATTATCCCGAACGTTTCAAAATGGACCCTGTAACAATCGAACAGGGACGTTTTATAAACGAACCCGATATTAAATATAAGCGAAAAGTTGTTGTTATCGGGAAAAGGGTAAAAGAAGTGCTATTCCCTACTGGTATGAACCCGCTTGGAAAATATGTTATGGCACAGGGAGTATATTTTCAGGTGGTAGGTGTGTTCAAATCGAAACATACCGGAGGCTGGGGTAATTACCAAAACGAATGTGCATATATGCCTTTCACTACTGTTCAAAAAACATACAATCTTGGGAATATCGTTTTTTATTATGGTATCACATCCAAACCACAATATTCAGTGGAACTGGTCGAAGGAAAAGTCAGGCAACTGCTGGCCGAGAGACATAAAGTCAATCCTGAAGACAAACAGGCATTTGGAAGCAACAACATAGAATTGCAATTCAAACAGATGAGCAACCTGTTCACCGGTATTAATATCCTTACCTGGTTTGTCGGCACGCTTACACTGATAGCCGGGGTAATAGGAATTAGTAATATCATGCTGGTAATAATCAAAGAACGGACGAAAGAAATAGGTATTCAAAGGGCAATTGGGGCTACGCCACTCAAAATTATGGGGCAGATTATACAGGAATCTGTGTTCCTTACTTTCGTAGCTGGTTTGATTGGCCTGGTATTCGGCATACTAATTATTGAAGGCGTAAATATGGTGTTAATGAAGTCTGTTTCTGAAAATACAATGTTTGCAAATCCTGAAATAAATATCAAGGCAGCAGTTACAGCACTCATTTTGCTGGTAGTTTCGGGTTCATTGGCCGGGATGATACCTGCCAGGCGGGCTATAAATATTAAACCTATTGATGCACTGAGAACTGAGCTTTAAAATTAAAAATATAGTTTTTCATTTTAGTTTAATGTCAGAATTAATAACCAAAGTCTAATTTTAAAATAGTTTATGATGAAAAAAATATTTCGTGTACTGTTTATTGTATTGATTGTTGCCGGTATGGTTTATGTTTTTTATTATTTATACAGCAAAAACAAGAAACAACCGGTTGTCTTTGAAACCAAGACAGCCTTTGTCACTAATATAATTAAGAAGACTGTGGCTACCGGATCTATCATGCCACGTAAGGAAATTGAAATAAAACCCCAGGTTTCGGGGATAATTGAGAAAATATTTATTGAACCCGGGAAGATGATCCATAAAGGCGATTTGATTGCACAGGTAAAAATAATCCCCGATATGGTTGCACTTAATGAGGCCGAATCCAGGGTCAATAAAGCAAAGATAAACCTCGAAGATGCAAAAACTGTTTACGACCGCCAGAAAAAAGTCTACGAACAGGGTGTAATTCCTTTGGCAGATTTTCAAAAATACAAGGTTACTTACGATAATGCAAATGAAGAGTTGGAAACAGCAACAAGCAATCTACAGCTTATCAGGGAAGGAGTCAATAAGAAAACAGGTTCAGTTACCAATACCCTTGTTCGATCAACAATCGATGGAATGGTACTCGATGTTCCCGTGGAAGAAGGAAATTCGGTAATACAAACAAATAATTTTAACGCGGGCACTACAATTGCTTTTGTTGCCGATATGGGCGAAATGATTTTCAAAGGAAAAGTTGATGAAACCGAAGTTGGAAAGATAAAGACCGGCATGAGATTAATACTGACTATTGGTGCTGTTGAAAACGAAAAATTCGATGCCGAGTTGGAATATATTTCACCCAAAGGTGTTGCCGAGAATGGCGCAATTCAATTCGAACTAAAAGCTAAAGTCAAACTGAGAAATACATTTATCCGCTCCGGCTATAGTGCCAATGCTGATATCGTTCTCGACCGCCGTGATAGTGTGCTTGCACTTCCAGAAAGTCTTATAAAATTTAAAGGCGACTCTGCAACTGTTGAAATTGAGAAAAAATCACAACAATTTGAGAAACGCCTTATTAAAACCGGCCTTTCTGATGGAATCAATGTTGAAATACTTTCCGGCCTTTCAAAAACCGATAAGGTGAAAGTTGAAAAATAATCAAAGAATTAAATTACAGATTAACAAATTCAGATTGTAATGGGCAACTAAAATAAACTCTGAATTTCGTTTTAATGCGGCATAAATTAAGTGCCGCTTTATTTATTTTTTCGCAAGTTTCTTAAAATCACTGGCCAAAAAACCATCTGGTTTATCGTCAGAAATTTTATGATAATCGAAATAATAAAATTTTGAATCGGCGGCACCGATCAGGATTTTATAGCAGCGTGCAACCAACCTAGTGCCTTCAGCCGACTTTATGCAAAAAAACAACATCGGGATTACTTTCATCTATTGCTTTTGAAATTTCTTCGCGAGTCACCAGTTTAAATTTATAGGGATAAACTTTCTTTATTTTTTCTTCAGTATTACATTCTTTGGCCATTTCACTTTTTACAAGGTACAATGTTTTATTTTTAACGTCGCCCGCGTTATCATTATAATATTTAAACATATTTGTCCCAATAATTTTAGGATTTTTATGAATTAATTCAACATGGTTTTGCATGAAACGCAGAATAGTTTGAATTTTGTAATTAAAATTATCTTCATCAACACCAGCATAAGATAGCGGTACCGGGCAAAGATCGGGCATATCAGAAACTATTTTCTTGGGGCTGCCTAACATCAGGCTTAGAAAATTATATTTGGCCAAACTTTTATCTTTGTCAAAACGTACCTGGTTGAGCATTAAAAATGAATATTGTGGGTCATTTCGCAACGAGTCAAATCTGCTGTATCTTATAAAATCGTACGTGGTAAGCTTCCATTCTTTCTTCATAAAATCCTGGATAACAAGGTTATATTCCGACATCGGATTATTATCTAAAACCACAAGGGTTTTTGTCTGATAAAAATGATCTACTTCTTCAGGAGTAGGTACATAATCGGGCGAGTACGAAACTGTTAAAAGGAACAGTATAGGCAAAACAAAAATTATTCTTCTCATATACAGCTTATTAGAACATTACACGTGTTTATATTTTTAAATAAAGGCAGAAAATAAAATTACCATTTATTATTTCCTCAAACAATAAACTTTAAAAGAATTTTAATGTATTAAAACATTATAAGATTTTTTGTTTTACACACCAAATATTGAGTTATTTTTAATATTTTCGTAACCAAATGCTGATAGTTTATGTCATTATCTTCAAAGTTTATTGGCCTTTTTTCGTTTGGGAACCTTGATGGATGTAGCAAAAAAGTTACCAATAGGATTGTTGTCACAAATATTTTCACTTGCATCGGTATTATTTTATTCTTAATATTTGCAGCACTTGCCCTCATTAATAAAAATTATCTTCATGTTTCTGTTTTAAGCGCAGCAGTTATTCTATTAGCTCTAAATCTCATTGTCCTTCACCAGACTAAAAATGTTTATTTTTCAGACAATTTTATACTTGCACTGATAACTTTAATATTTACTTATCTCCTTATTAATGGCGGAGATAATGAAACTGGTTATTTATGGGTATTTTCATATCCGGTTATCAGCATGTTTATTTGTGGGCTTAGAAAAGGCACGATTTATTCTTTGGTATTCCTGGCCATAATTGCTGTTACAGTGTTTTTGCCCGAAAATTCTGTTATACGAATGGTATATCATAATTTTTTAGCCATACGCATTATTTTTATCTATTTACTGGTACTAACCGTTTCATATATTTTCCTGTATTTTCAGGCACAGGAAGACAAAGATACTATTGCGGATTTAGCTGAATTAAAAATTGATAATAAAAATAAGGATGAATTTATATCAAAGTTATCCCATCAAATCCGCACGCCTTTAAATAACATTATGGTACTTGGCGACCTTATTTCGGCCACGAAGCTTGATGAAAATCAAAAAGACCTTGTGGAATCAATTCTTGCTTCAACCAATAATCTGGTAAATGTCGTCAATAGCATCGTAAAAGTTTCTGCTGTTGAAATAGATGAAAAGCTTAATAAAATAAATTTTGAATTGCTGTCGACTTTAAAAAGCACTTTAAAACTTTTCCATTATCAATACTCTGAAGGTATAAATATCAGCGTTAATGACAATAATAAAGAGAAAATAAATATTAATGGCGACCCGATTCGGATTAAGCAGATTTTCCTTAATTTGATTGAAAACATATTAAAATTTAAGACTGCCGAAAATTGTATAATTGAACTTTCTGTAATTGCCTTAAAAGAAACACAAACACAGATAGAATTAGTATTTCTGGTAAGTTTTAACTTCCAACTTCCGGCAATTAACCTGACTGATGAAAAATGGTTGTTAGGCGATGGCATGCTTAACCAATTGAATTTATTCAACTCAACTTTTGATATTTCAATAGCAAAAAAATTGGTTGAGCTTTCAGGTAGCAGGATTTTTGCAAGTTTTATAAATGGGGTCACCCACTTTGAATTTCAATTAAAGTTTCAGAAAACTCCGGCAGAAAAGGTAGCCCAGGCTGAGGCAAAAATTGGAGCACCAATTGGTGTGCCTGCCAAAAGCATAGAATTAAGAGATGCCAATGTGTTATTGGTTGAAGACAACCTTATTAATCAGAAAATAGTCGTTCTTAGCCTTAAACATTTGGTAAGCAACATTGATATTGCCAACAATGGCAAAGAGGCATTGGATAAATTTGGAAATACGAAATTCGATATAATTTTAATGGATATTCAAATGCCTATAATGGATGGTATTACTGCTACAAAGAAAATTCGGGAGATTGAAGCAAGTACTCATACCCATACACCAATTATTGCTATTACTGCCAATGCATTGTCGGGAGATAAAGAAATTTGCCTGGCAGCCGGTATGAATGACTACATAAGTAAACCTTTCCAAATTGAGACACTGGTAAACAAAATGAAAGAATTATTAAAAGATGGAAAAGAATAATTGACATTACAAATTTTATTTTAATGTCGTTTAGTTAAGAAGAAGCCCTTCGACTTCGCTCAGGGTGACGACATTTGAAACCGTCAGGTTGAGCGGAGTCGAAACCTGAACTTTATGATTGAATACCTTAACTTAACGACTTTGAATTATATTTTATGAATTCTTATTATGATTCATATAATTAATAAAAAAGATAATAGGTTCATTTTCGAATTTATTCTTTTCATTTTAATATTTAACCTACAGCCGTTCAATATTTCAGCACAGAATGAAATCCCGGATTCTATAGTTAAAGAGCGTATCCGATGTATTCAAAATATTCTGGAACAAGGAAGAACGAATGCCAATCATTGGTATTATGGCTGGTTAGCTGGTTATAGCGCTGCAACTCTTGGACAAGGAACTGTATGTTTTATTAGTAAGGATAATATGACAAGGGAAAATATGGCGCTTGGTGCTGCCACAACCTGTCTGGGGGCAATTGGACAACTGCTCACACCGATGGGCCGGGCCAAAAAGCTGATATCCTTGCTCAAATTTCTGATTCAACACAACAGGAAAGCCTCAAAAAACTTTCTGAAGCCGAAGAATTGTTTAAATCTGCCGCTATCAGAGAGAAATTTGGAAGATCCTGGCAAGTTCATGCACTAAGTGGCGCAGTAAATTTTAAACGAGCGGACTTATAACATGGTTTGGTTTCAAGCAATCTGTATGGGCAGGAATTGGAAATTTTGCATTAAATACTGTCATAACTGAATCACAAATTTGGACCCAGCCAACTAAAATTTTAAAAGATTATCAGGGTTATTGCAGAAAATATAATTCCGGATATGAACCGATTGCTTACAAACCTAAGCCAACATGTTATGTAAGCGCCTATCCGGGAGGAATTGCAATAAAGCTATTGTTTTAATAAACCGGTTGAAAATTCTTGTTCTAAATAAAAATTAATTTAGTTATACCTTTATTTTAAAAATAAAGCCTGCATTTCTGCAAGCCTTATTTTACTTAGTCGGGGTACAAAGAAACAAAAAGTTCTGAAATCTGATTTTGATTTCCTATAAAAAACAAAGCCGTAGACTTAAAGTACTCATAAATAAAATCATACATTAATTCAGATGATTTAAATTTTACGTTTTCACAACTTAATAAAACGGATTTATTGAAAATAGAAGAACTATTTCCGGGTAAAAAAATGTTGTTAGGTAAGTATCATACAGATTATCTTGATAAATATATTGAACATAAAGAGGGGGACTAGTGCAAAAGCAACCTTGCACAAATATCCCGTTAGGAATGCGAAGTAATTCCTTGACTGTTTTCACTAACTCAGGCACAAGCCACTTTTGCTTGCAATATCACTGAAACTATTATTAAATATGAGCCGTTGTGTGCGCCTTGAATGGTAAATATAATTAAAAATAATTTAAAGTTTTGAAATTAGAGAAAGTCCAAAGAGTGCAAATTATTCATGTACAGAGGTATTGTAATGAAGCATTAGCAAGGAACAAGTTGGTTTGGTGCGACCTAAGAATTGAAGTAATTCAAACAGCAAAAGTGCGAATTGACGAACAGAAGCGGATTATGAAGCATGATTCATGTCAAGGATTTAATTCATCAGTTACTTAACATTCAGCTTTACAAGACACATTAAGTCCGAAATATTAGGCAACGCTTATTTTTTTATCCATTTTGAATTTATACCCATTGTATTATCATGCTCATTATATCTACATTCTGCTTGCCAAGTTAATGTTTTTACCCATGTTCTACCTGGATTAGGTTGAAATCCTTTTGTTGGATGACAAGTTACAGTTATTTTATTATTTGATTTTAATATT
>CAVSGB010000093.1:0-5320 GCA_963726845.1 uncultured Bacteroidota bacterium
GGCGTGCTGGCCGCTTTCGTCCTCGTCCCCACGATTCGCTTTTTCGGCAGCGGGCTGCACAACCCTCTTCCCGGCACAGTTCCCCATTTTCCGCCATCAGCGCCGACGACATCGCCGGATCTTACGTCAAGTACATCGGCGCCAGCGGTACGCCGCCGCCGGGATCCTCAGCCTGGTTTCACGCGATGCCGCTGATACCGTAAGAGAAAGCATCCTGACATAATTCACATCTACCGGGTTTACAACAAAAGTAGTGTACTTGTTCCCTTTCCAGCTATAACCAAACGTAAGATTGGCAATAGCTTGTGTAAATTCTGGCCTGTGAAAATAATTATAAGAAACAGCAAAATTAGTTTTCGGGTTAAACTTTCTTATAAACTGGTCAGGTGTAAATGGCAGAAAAAATTTTGGAACTTGCACTTTGGCTTCAACACCAAGTTCTAATGTGTAAAATAATTCCGATGATCCAATTTTATTAAGTGCTTCGGTTTCGGCATTTGTTTTTAAATCGAAAATTTCTCACCTTTAAAAAGGTTTTTATGTTGATATGTTAAACTTCCTGAGCCGCCCAATCCGGCAGAATGTGTCATTTCCACTTCAGTCTGATATGATTGAAAAATTGAAACAGCCAACTGTATCCGACAATCCAATGATTTTATGTTGTTTAAAGCCAATGGAGCATTTTCAGTGAAAATAATATTGATGTATTTAAAAATCTTCAATGTTGCAAGGCTACGATATGTTTCATCCACATTTTGCTGATTGAACAATTGATCAACAGCCAAATATATATTGTTTACCAACATCTCTGGCCTTAATCCAACTTTATCTAAATAGATAACCTGAATATTGTTAATCAGAAAAGTATCTGCTTTATTCCAGGGTTGCCGGTTTTTAATTGTATCTGAAAATTGATCTTTTTCAATTACTATTTTTATATTTCCAATTTTATAAACAGGATGGGACAGGAAAGTCAATGTACTATCATTTTCTTTGTGCGGGATATTTTTTATTCCAAAGTCCAAATTGACAGAATAATTATGCAGGCTTGAATCGGCTTCGAAATAAACAAAATCTTTAGAAAAGTTAAAATAGCCTTTACTTCTTAAGTAATACTCCAGCCTTGTCCTTTCGTTTTGCATATTGTCTATGTCGAATAAAGCACCTGGCTTAAGAAGACAATTGGATGTATCGGCAATTACAAGTTTATTTAGCGAAGAGTCTTTAACAGTATAACTAATCCTGTTGATTTTATATGGTGTACCAGGTGATACAAAATAATATATTGTTGCTTTCTGGTTTGAAAAGAATACTGAATCCTGGATTTTTTCATTGTAATAACCTTTATTTTTAAGATAAAGTGCCATTTGTTGTTTAGTTTTTTCCAGAAGTGATGTGTCAAATACAGTAGGTTCTTCGCCAATTTTTCTGAATGTCCTGCTCAGCCATCCATTTCCTCCTTTTTTAGAAAGATTATATAAACCAAGATGAAACCTGAATTTACCTAAAATTAATTTATTGGGCTTTTGCCTGCAAAATGTTTCCAGTTCACTCTTTTTAATTGATTTGTCGTCAATTTTAATAATGCTTTTATCAAGCAGATATTTATCTTCAGGAACATATTTTGTAATGTTGCAAGACGAAATAAAAAATAGGGAAAACACCAGTACATTTACCGGGTGCAATTTGTATTTGTTGATTTTCAGAAGGCTATTTATCACATTCAACCTATTTGCAGACAAACTTACAAGTTTTTTTGAATTCGTGCTTACTTGCCGGAATTTGGTAAAAATTAATTTTGAATACCTTTGTTAACAGCATAAATTTCTTATTCTAAGCGAACAAATGAACAAGATAAGCAAAAATCAAATCAGGCAAATTATATTGTTAAAACAAAAGAAACTCAGGAACGAAAAAAAATTATTTGTTGCTGAAGGAGAAAAACTTGTACATGAAATTTTATTATCGAATCTTGAAATTAAAACTATTGTCGCAATAAAAGAATGGATTATTACAAATGAAAAATTACTGAAAAATAAAATTGAAGTTCTTGAAGCCACTGAAGAAGATCTTTTACGAATAAGTTCCCTGAAGACTCCTAATAAAGTCATAGCGGTTATTGAGATTCCAAAAATTAAGTTCATTGCTGAAAACCTTAAAAATAAACTTACCCTTGTCCTTGATGATATTCAGGACCCCGGAAATTTTGGAACAATCATCAGGTTGGCTGATTGGTTTGGAATTGAAAACATAATATGTTCGGAAAATACTGTTGAAGTGTACAATCCAAAAACCATTCAGGCTACTATGGGTGCAATCCTGCGGGTAAATATTTTCTATTTAAATTTAAATGAGTTTTTTCTTGAAAATAAAGAAAATATCCAATTGCCTGTTTTCGGGGCTTTTCTTACAGGCGAAAATCTTTTTAAAACTGAATTATCTCCATCAGGTTTAATCGTAATGGGAAATGAATCGAAAGGAATTTCTTCTAAAATTGCTTCATTTATTAACAGGCGCATGACAATTCCTTCGTTTAGCCAACGGATCGATAAAACCGAATCGTTAAATGTTTCAATAGCAACTGGTATAATTTGCTCAGAATTTAAAAGAAGGGCACTTTAGATTTTATTTTAAATCAATTATTTCACCTATTAATTGAAATTCACAGACTATTACAATAATCAATGAAAAATACGGAAAATTGTTTTTTAAAATTAAATTTGCGGTTCACCAATAATATAATTTGTCTGTTATGAAACATCCATACACTCTATTTCACGGTAATAAAAGGAATATTAAATGGATGATCGATGAGAATCAACCATTGGATTATTAAATTATAAACTAAATATTTTTTTATGAAAAGGTTTTTCATCTTTCTGTCAGTTGCAATCATGGCAACTGCTATTAGCTGCTCTCAGTCTAACAATGGCAAAGCAAACAAAAAAGCGGCGGAGATTAGTTTCGCGGAAGCGGAACATGATTTCGGTACCATTGAACAAGGCAGCAACGCAGAATTTGCCTTTGTATTCAAGAATACCGGGAAAGAAGACCTTGTGATAAGCAATGTGCAAACCTCTTGTGGCTGCACTATTCCCGATTGGACCCGTGAACCGGTTGGAAAGAGAAAATCAGGAGTTGTAAATGTTCATTACAATACGCGTATTGCCGGAAAATTTATTAAATCGATTACAGTATATTCCAATGCTGTTACTTCGCCGGTAACACTTAAAATAAAAGGAGAAGTTGTTCCTAAATCTGTTGACCAAAAGAAAAAATAGTATTAACCGAAATTAAAAATGCCTAAAATATCGAAAAAGGGGCAAACAAATGCCTCAATCGCCCATTAGAAAACTGGTACCTTATGCTGAAGAAACAAAAAAACTAGGAAGAAAGGTTTACCATTTGAATATCGGCCAGCCTGATATTCCAACTGCCCCGCTTATGCTCGGGGCAATAAAAAATTATGACCATAAAGTAGTTGAATATTCCCATTCGGCAGGGAATGAATCGTACCGTCGAAAACTGGCGGATTATTATAAGAAAATAAATATCGATGTCGACTACACTGAAATACTTATAACTACTGGAGGTTCAGAGGCAATTAATTTTGCATTCCTCAGCACGATGGATGTTGGTGATGAATTAATCGTACCCGAACCATTTTATGCAAATTACAACAGTTTTGCCTCCGCAGTTGGTGTTCATGTCGTTCCTGTAACGTCTTCTATCCAGAATGGATTTTCACTGCCACCGATTGAAGAATTTGAAAAGGTAATCACTCCCCGGACACGAGGTATCATGATTAGCAACCCGAATAATCCGACGGGCTGTCTTTATGCAAAAGATGATTTAGAGGAATTGAAGCAAATAATTAAAAAGCACGATTTATATTTATTTGCAGACGAGGTTTACAGGGAATTTTGTTATACGGGTGAGCCATTCTTTTCAATAATGGAACTGAAAGGAATTGAAAAAAATACAATCCTTATTGATTCTGTTTCGAAACGTTATAGCGCCTGTGGTGTGCGCATAGGCGCATTGGAACCAAAAACAAGGAAATAATTAGTACTGCTCTAAAGTATGGAATGGCACGTTTAAGCCCTCCATCATTCGGTCAGGTTGCCGGCGAAGCTGCAATCGACACCACTCCGGATTATTTTGAAACAGCTTATAAGGAATATTTCAAACGCCGGAATTTTCTGGTGGAACATTTGAATAAAATTAAAGGGGTTTTCTGCCCTTTGCCAAAAGGTGCTTTTTATACGATTGCCCATTTGCCTGTTGATGATGCTGAAAAATTTGCTATCTGGATGCTCAGCGAATTCGAATATAAAAACCAAACTGTAATGGTGGCTCCGGCGTCCGGTTTTTATGCAACGCCCGGACTTGGTAAAACTGAAGTTCGGATTGCCTATGTACTGAATGTCGAAGACTTGAAAAACGCCGTTAAGTGTATCGAAGAAGCGTTGAAAGTATATCCGGGAAGGACGATGTAGAATGGAGACTCAATGCACTATTATAATTGTAAAAGGATATAAGCTGCAAGCCTGCGCCAACAGGCTCTTTAAAAAATTGCTTTTTAGGGAAAATATAAAGTTTAATTGCTAAATTTGTAAAAAAAAGATGGCTAAATATAAAATTAACATAGTATTTGAAAAAGACGAACATGGGTATTATGTTTATGCACCCGAATTGCCCGGTTGCCATTCTCAAGGCGATACTTTTGAAGAAGCCATGACAAATATAAAAGAAGCCGCAGAGTTATATATAGAGGCTGTTCCACGTGAGGAAATTGAAGAAATGTTAAGTAAAGAAATATTAACTACCACCCTGGAGGTTCAAATTACCTAAGTTACCTGTTATAGATGTCAAAGAAGCCGAAAAGTTACTTTTGAAAAATGGTTTTATTTTTATACGTGGTAAAGGAAGCCATAGAATTTTTGAAAAAAGGTAGTGTAAGGATGATAATTCCTTTTCAAGTCGGTAAAAGCCTTCATCCTAAAATTGTTAAAGAATTATTAGAAGCTATTCAGTAAATTCATGTTTTGGGGATTTTAAGATATTGCATCATTTATAAATCAAATATTTCGACCTTATAACCTTAAACTTTTCTATATCCTGTTGCCAGGATTTCCTAATTTCCTCTTCGGCTAAACCGATTTAATCTGGTTCACCAATATATTATTCCCGGAAAGATTATAAAAATAATTATTAAAAAATGAGTCTTTGGCTTGACAATTTTTGTAGGCAAATATGAGCCATTTTAATGTTAATTTATTTGAATCTGGAAAAGAATATTTCCGAAGATCTGTTCCGT
>CAVSGB010000094.1:0-4363 GCA_963726845.1 uncultured Bacteroidota bacterium
TCCTGTTACCCAAACACCCGGGGTAATAACCTGCCCATCTACTATTGTAACTCCTAAAACAGAGCCGGTCTGTGTCAAATCGCTATATGCAGTACCTACAACAGTTGCAACTGATGCTGATGTAGCATCTTGTGCATGAGTCGTTCCAACTATTTGTCCCGGCAATAATCCGGTTATTGGACTCGCATTACTGCCGATATCGCCTGTTATAAGTGTTGATGCTCCACTGTTGGTAAATGATGCTCCCGTTCCGGTAAATACAGCAAAACTTGTAGCAGCCCCTAAGGTTGGGGCAATACCTGTTATTGCAAAACTTAGAGTTGGTATTAAGAGCAAAGAAAATGCTAATAATGTACTGTGTAGTTTAGTTTTCATTTTATATTTTATTAAGTTGTTGAATGCACTTTTTCATTGTTATTAATGAATGTTGTAACCATATTTGAAACCTATTACCAATTATTTTTATTATTAGAAATTGAATACTGTTTTATTAGTAAATTCGTGGTATTTTGATAACAAAATATATTTAATAATCAATGTTTTTAATATCATCAAAGCATTTAAAATTCAGACATTTATTTAGTTTCAGTCCTAATTTTATATATTATATTTGATTTGTAATCGAATTTTTAAGCGTGACAAAGGTCGATACCTTAATAGCTTGATATGTTACATAACTTTGGAAATAAGTTACATTATTCACACATTGAATTTTAAAATTTACTAAAAACAAAAAGCCCATCGCGAAAGTGCAGTGGGCTTTTTGTTGTCAAAATATTAACTACTTTGCAATGAGTTTTCCTGATTGTATAGTTTTACTATTATCAATCAATCTGTAAAAATAAATTCCTGAAGGAATACCTCTTGTTTCAAGAGTAGATAATTGTTTCGTAATAGTTGTATTTTTCACCTCAATTCCCAAAACATTATAAATCCTCAATTGGCATTTGTCAATTTGCGATGCATCATTGATGATAATACTTATTGAAGTTGTGAAAGGGTTCGGGTAAATGGCAATCGTTTTATCGTCACCAATAGAAGCAATTTCAGTTGGGTTCAATGTTACAACAATACTATGGCTGTTGGTACTTCCTGTAGCTGTAATGGTTTCAACAACAGTATAGGTAGTTGTTACTAATGGGGTTACAGTAGGGTTGGCTAAAGTTGAAGTAAACCCGGCAGGAACGGAACTCCAGCTATAGGTACTTCCGGTTACAGCCGTAGCGCCGATCTGTGTGCCTGTGTTCAGGTTTATTGCCCGGTCAGCCCCGGCAACTGCTGCCGGTAATGGGTTCACGGTAACTACAACACTATGGCTGTTGGTACTTCCTGTAGCTGTAATGGTTCTCAACAACGGTATAGGTAGTTGTTACCAGTGGGGTTACAGTAGGGTTGGCTAAAGTTGAAGTAAACCCGGCAGGAACGGAACTCCAGCTATAGGTACTTCCGGTTACAGCCGTAGCGCCGATCTGGGTGCCTGTGTTCAGGTTTATTGCCCGGTCAGCCCCGGCAACTGCTGCCGGTAATGGGTTCACGGTAACTACAACACTATGGCTGTTGGTACTTCCGGTAGCCGTAATGGTTTCAACAACGGTATAGGTTGTTGTTACCAATGGGGTTACAGTCGGGTTGGCTATGGTTGAAGTAAACCCGGCAGGAACGGAACTCCAGCTATAGGTACTTCCGGTTACAGTTGCTGCGCCTATCTGTGTGCCTGTGTTCAGGTTTATTGCCCGGTCAGCCCCGGCAACTGCTGCCGGTAATGGGTTCACGATTAAAGGTACATTTACCGAAGTAACATTTTGTGCACCAGTCCCGGTTATCACAACATTATAATTTGATGCAGTATCTGAAATGTCAACAGGATTAATTGTTAATGTTGCAGTAGTTGCACCTGAAATATTTCCTCCGTCAATAAGGTTATCAGTTCCTTTTCTCCATTGGTAGGTAAGACCTGTTCCAGTTGCAGACACTGTAAAGCTCACTGAACTTCCATTGTTTGCTGTTTGATTGGCAGGTTCTGCGGTAATGTTAGGTTTGGTATTAGTGACGCAACTGGAAGGTATAGTGGCAGTTATTGCAGCAGTTGTTAAAGCGCCTGTTGTTGTCAGCGCCCTTCCATTTAACGTAACTCCGGTATTTAAAGCGCCCAGTGCGCCATTATTACAAATTATTGTTCCATTGAAAACAGAATAGTTGTTTATGCTCACAGCGCCATCAACCATCCAATATACATTTTTTGCCTGTGTCCCGTTAATTAAAAGAACTTTTGAATAGGTGCTTGTCTCGATGGCTCCTTTAATCTTAATTACAAACACAGCATTGGCATTGCCAAGTGCATTGAGATAAAGAGAATCTGTAAAAGTAACAGCGCCATTCATAATGTAAGTATGTGGTGTAAGAACCAGGTTGTTTCCAAACTGAGCAGGATACAACAATTCTATATCGTTTGGCAATGTATTTACATAATTGTATGCAACTAATAAATCGGCTGCACACGCTGCGGTAGAGCCATCAGGAATAAGATGGACTTTACCTGTTACCAAAAGTGTATCGAAACCGGTAGTTAAACCAACATTTGTTCCGACATCTCCGGTAATATGGGTTATTCCGGCATTCGAAACAGCGCCATCTGAAGAAAATACTGCATAACATGCGGCTGTGCCTAAATCAGGAGCAACTGGCCCATTCAGAACAGGACTTCCGCAACCGATAGGAGTATATGCCAGCACTCCGTCTACAGTAACAGCCCCGGCAGTAGAAAGAGCCCTGCCTTCAAGCGTGTCACCCGTGTTCATGTTAATTGCTGCATTGTTCGCGATAACTGTTCCTCTCATGAAAGTACCTGATGCCATGCTTACCAAGCCTTCCACCTTCCAAAATACATTACAAGCCATTGCTCCATTAATCAAATTAATTTTTGAAGAAGCGTTTGTAGAAAAAGGCCCTGGATTTGAAATATAAATACAGCATTTGCATCTCCTTTTGCATCTAAAGTTAGGTTTAAGTTCAGTGTTGTTGCACTGGAAATAGAATACACACCTGCAATAAGGGTATCGCCGTTTCCAAGCGACGATGATGGAAAGAAAGTTGGAACAGTGCTGTTCAGTTGATTGTAAGCAATCAATAAATCCGCTGCGCACTGTGCACTGACTCCATCTCCATCGTGCATGCCACCATTCACGTTTCCGAAAGCTGTACTGGAACCATTGTTGGTGCCTACATTTCCTGTAAGTTGCGATATTCCTGAATTGCTCACTGCCCCATTCGTAGAAAAGAGAACAAAATTTGCTACAGTTCCCAAAGGAGGGGCCTGTGCAAAAATTAAAGTTGGTATCATTAGCAGTGTTACTGCTGTTAATACATTGAGTAGTAGTTTTTTCATTTTATATTTATTAAATTGTGAATGAAATCTTATAATATGACAAAGGTCGATACGGTAAATGCTTTATGTGTTACATAACTTTGGAAATAAGTTATATCATTCACACATTAAAATTTAAGACTTATAAAAAACAAAAAGTCCACTGCACAATTGCAGTGGACTTTTACTCTTTGAATTAATTACTACTTCGAAATCAGTTTACCTGATTGAATGATTTTGTCATTACCAATCACTTTGTAAAAATAAATTCCTGAAGGAAGATTACCTGTATTAAGCGTTGTAAGTTGTTGTACTATTCTTGTACTTGACACTTCTTTTCCCAATACATTGTAAATCCTAAAGTAAGTCGTATTGATAGTCATTGCATCTTTTAATACAATCTCGATTGAAATTGTGAAAGGGTTCGGATAGATTGTAACTGCATTACTAGTCTCAATAGAAGCAATGTCAACATTTACAGTAATTGTAACACTTGTCCCTGATGAAATGCAACCAGCCGAATTTTTTGCCGTTACATTGTATATGCCTGGAGCAACTGAATTAAACATACCATCAGTATTTGAATATGATGAACCATTGATACTATATGACATACCTGTGGGTGCAGTAACTGTGATCATCCCTGTTGTTTCCGTACCAGTTGGTTGGGTCACTGAAGTTGTCGGTGCTGCCGGGGTTACCGGTTGGGCATCGATCGTTACACTTGTCCCTGTTGAAATACAACCATTAATATTCTTCGCTGTTACAGAATATGTGCCTGCAGCAACTGAGGTAAATACTCCTGCTGTATTTGTATAAACTGAACCATCTGTACTGAATGTTAGGCCTGTTTTTGCTGAGCTTACGGTGATTGTTCCCGTGGCTGTTGAACAGGTTGGTTGCAGGGTTGCGCTGGCGGTCGGTGCTGCCGGGGTTGCCGGTTGGGCATCGATCGTTACACTTGTACCTGTTGAAATACAACCGTCGGTATTCTTCGCT
>CAVSGB010000095.1:0-3857 GCA_963726845.1 uncultured Bacteroidota bacterium
AAGTTGAAACCAGGGAGGATATATCAAAAGAGCAATTGGACCGGCTTAATATTGCCTTAAAAAAGTCCGGGCTTGAATTGATGGATGATAAAAAAAGTATTCTCGTTGAGAAAATAAAAACGATAATTATTGAACTTGTGCATTATTCTGATGAACAAATCAAAGTTAACCTTTCTGATTATTTAAGCGAAAAACTTAACCACAATTATACTTACCTGGCTAATCTTTTCTCGGAAGTTAAAGGGACTACCATTGAACAATTCTACCTGTCGCATAAATTAGAAAAAGTAAAAGAACTGCTCGTGTACGATGAACTCAGTTTAACAGAAATTGCAGATAAAATGCATTACAGCAGTGTGGCCCATCTGTCAAACCAGTTTAAGAAAATGACCGGGCTTACCACATCCCACTTCAGGAATCTTAAGCATAAAAGACGCAATGAGTTAGGAAATGTGTGAATAATGTAACTTTTTTCCAAAGTTATGTAATATTTCTTGCTATAAAGGATATCACCTTTGTTGTATAATTAATATTTTAATTATGCACATACTAAATTCAATCAAATGAAAAAAACAATTTTGACCTTGGCCACGATAGCATTAATGACAGGAGCAATTTTTACTTCATACGGACAGGAACCTGATAAAAAATCTGTAAAAGCCAGAGAAAATTTAAAAGAAGCCCAAAAGGACTCTGTTTCTGAATATCAAAAATTCAAAAAGGAATCTGAAGAAAGGTTCGTAGCCCACGAAAAAAGCATCGCTGATTTCAAGGCCAGGATAACAAAAGAAAAAAAGGAAGACAAAGCACAATATGAAAAGAAACTGGCTGCATTAGAACAAAAAAACAACGATTTGAAAAAGAAGCTCGATAATTATAAAGAAGCCGGGAAAGACAAATGGACAGCTTTCAAAAACAAGTTCAACCATGATATGGATGGGCTTGAAAGATCGTTGAAAAATTTCACAGTTTCTAAAAATAAGTAGGTTTTGATGCCTATTTTATAAAAGGCTGTTCGAAATGCAGCCTTTTATTTTCATTTAGGAATTTATTGGAAAATAAATTGGGAAAAATGTATAATACTGAAGTTGAAAAAGCCAAAGCGCTAATTGTAGTCGAGATTATTGAATATGTACCTAATTCGGTTGTCATAAAAACAATAATTAAAAAAACTACGGGAAATGTGAGTGTTGTTTCAATTGATACCGGTGAAGCAATGGCAGAAAAAATAATCCCTTTCGACACTTTCGTCCAAATCATCGATGGGAAAGCAGAAGTTGTAATTGATGGAACATCGAATATACTTGATACCGGACAGTCAATTATTATACCTGCCCATACTGCAAATACAGTAAAAGCAAACGAACGTTTCAAAATGATTTCTACTATCATAAAAAGTGGATACGAATAAACAGCAGCCCGGATATTACACCAGGAAGGCTAAAATATAAAACATAAATCCAATGAAAAATCAAATATTAAAAGTCGCAATAATCATGCTGTTTTTCACATCGTGCATCGTACAATCGCCTAAATATAGCACAATTGAAAAAGTTATGACTTTGCAGATAGGAATGACCAAAGCCCAGGTAGAGGAAACATTGGGCGTTCAGCCATACGATCTTAAAGCTTATACCGATACAAGTAATGTATTTATTTATATTTATCGGATCACTGACCGCAGGACTCTCTCTTTTGATACTAAACCATCGAATGGTATGAAAACTATAGGAAAATATGTTCAGTTAGATGTTGCGTATTCAAAAGACGGGAAGGTGATAAATATTGAATCGTGCAGTCTTTGTCCTGATAATTTAGTGCTAAGGAAATATATTGATTTTGCTCAGGTTCTAGTTTTTATAACCGTAACATTGCCTGTTACTTTACTTTACTTCGGTTTGACCAAGTAGTAAATTCGAATATAAAATAAAAATAAATGCCAGCTCTCCGAAGGACGACATCTATTATAGTAAAAACTTCAAATTACAGACGCACTAATTATATTCAAATCATCCCATTTTCAAATCAAATTTTTCTATTTTATTCCCTTTTCTTATAAAAAAGTCCAAAAATTCAAATTCACACAAATGTGTGAAAGATGTAACTTATTCCCAAAGTTATGTAACACTTACAGGAATTAATGGGCTCATCTTTGTACAACAAAAAATTAACCTCAATTAAAATTCAAAAAATGAACACATCAGAACTGAGAGGATCCTGGAATGAGCAGAAAGGCATGCTCAAACAGAAATTTGCAGTATTAACGGACAATGACTTTATGTTTGAGGAAGGCCTGAAAGAGGAGATGTTTGGAAAACTTCAAGTAAAGCTTGGAAAAACAAAAGAAGAATTGCACAAAATAATAGCTGCACTTTAATTAACCAATTTTAAAATAGTACATTAATAATTAAATATATTTAAAATGAGAAAAACAACTTTCACCTTCGCTATAGCATTTTTTATAGCAGGATCAATTTTAACCGGCTGTCAATCGTCAGCTAAAAAAGTACAAGATGCACAGGAAAAAGTGCAGGACGCAAAAGACAATGTAGTAGTAGCAAAACAGGAGCTAAACCAGGCGCTGAAAGATTCTATCCAGCAATTCAGAAAAGAGTCTGAAGAAAAAATCAGCAACTATGACAGGAATATTGCGGAATTCAAAGCACGGATATCAAAAGAGAAAAAGGAAACCAAAGCCCAGTACGAAAAGAACCTGGCCGAGTTGGAACAACAAAACAGCGATTTGAAAAAAAACCTGGCTGACTTTAAGGAAGAAAGCAAAGAAAAATGGGATTCATTTAAAGTCAAATTTAGCCATGACATGGATAATCTCGGGAATGCATTGAAAGCATTTACAGTAAAAAGTAAATAATCCAAGGGCCGAGTCTGAAGATTGGGCTTCTTTTTCTTCTATAAAAATATTTTTTATTATTCTTAGCTAAAAATAAATTTATAACAATTAAAAAATAAAAGTCATGGGAAATTTACTTTACATCATCGCCGTAATCTTAATTATCTGTTGGGCAATAGGGTTCTTTGCTTATAGTGTTGGGAGCATCATTCACATCCTTCTTATTATTGCAATTATCGCTATAATATTTAGGGTAATCCAGGGGAGAAAAATCCTATAAAATCATCGCATTATTATTTAACAATTATTAAAAAACAATTATCATGGGAAATTTACTTTACATCATCGCCGTAATCTTAATTGTCTGTTGGGCAATAGGGTTCTTTGTTTATAGTGTTGGGAGCATCATTCACATCCTTCTTATTATTGCAATTATCGCAGTATTATTTAGGGTAATCCAGGGAAGAAAAATTTTATAAAATCATCGCTTTATTATTTAACAATTATTAAAAAACAATTATCATGGACTCAGGAAAAGTATTCTTAGGTGTTTTGGCTGGCCTCGCTGCCGGCGCTGTGTTGGGAATTTTATTTGCCCCCGAAAAAGGTTCGGAAACCCGAAAAAAACTTGCTGGCAAAGGAGAAGATTATTCTGATTTGGTAAAAGAAAAAGTCAACGAATTTCTTGGAAGCATGTCGGAAAAATTTGAAAAGGTAAAGGAAGAAGTTACTGACTTTGCTGAACATGCATACGCCAAAGCAGACGATATGAAAAAGGAAGCGAAAACTGCCAAAGGTTAAGTCTTTATATTTATTCAATTGGGTTATAAAATTTAATTGAAAACCCAACCAATCCGTTTATGAAGTTCATATTTGGGTTATAGGAGGCAAATGCCTGACAGCTAATAGCCAAACCGAATATTTTAAGTAACCAAGCAAAAATAGCAATGGAAAATAATGTAAATCAAATTGAATCACTGTTGGAAAGAGCCGTTGATTATGGCAA
>CAVSGB010000096.1:0-13194 GCA_963726845.1 uncultured Bacteroidota bacterium
GAAAGGTCTAATTTAAAATTTTAAAATTATGCGAATTAATTAAATAAAATTGAAAAAATAAACACTTTGTTGACAAAAACATATTAAATATTATTAACTGGTTTGTTTTTTTTGATAAAAGTTGAAAAAATGTGATAAAATTTCAATAAAGCTAAATATTTAAATTGTTTTACATTTATATTTTGTAAAAAATTGTAAATCTATTTTTGCATCATTTTTTTGGCAACAACTAATTGCTTATACCAATTTGTCCCAAATTTTCTTTCTAATGCATTTTTTAGAAAAATAAAAACAGAAATTTTTAAAGATTCACCATTAAAAACTGCCGGTTTGCATATTTCCCAGCAATGATAATTAATTGCAGTAAATTCAGGATATTCTTTCAACCTTATTGGATATAAGTGGCAGGAAATTGGTTTTTGAAATTGCGTTATCCCAGCATAAAAAGCCTTTTCTATTGCACATTTTGCAACATTATCTTCAAATATTGTATAGGCACATTCTTTATTATCTACTAAAGGAGTGACCTTGTCATTATCTGTATCTATTACCCATGTTCCCTGTTTTTCGATAGCATTGATGCTTTCTTCTCTTAGATACGGTTTAATCTCCGGATAAATTTCTTCAAGTATTTTCACTTCTTTATTTTCCAGAGGTGCGCCCGAATCTCCATGAATACAACAAGCACCTTTACATTTCGAGAGATCGCAACAAAATTTTTTATCAATTATATCAAGGCTGATAATGGTGTTTTCGATCTGTAACATTATTAATCAAAATTTATTTTTCAAAGGTAGGAACGTTTTTCATGTTTGAACGGCTAATAAAGTAATTGATTTGGCAATTGTTTTAAAGTTTTTTATATTTGATAGATTTTAGAATTGATATGGCACAAAATAAAACAAAAATAAAAGTTATAATTGTTGATGACCATAAACTTTTTCGTAACGGATTAAAATTCATTCTTGGCGAAATAGAAGGTTTGGAAGTAATTGGTGAAGCTTCAAATGGCATCGAATTCCTTGAATTACTTAAATATTTCAAGCCCGATATAGTATTAATGGATATAAGTATGCCCGAAATGAATGGTGTTGAAGCTTGCCAGCGTGCTTTTGAGAAATATCCTGACCTTAAAGTTTTGGTGCTTTCGATGTTTGGAGAAGATGCCTATTATAACACGATGATCGATTTAGGGGTAAAAGGATTTATACTTAAAGATACCGACAACTCTGAACTTCGAACAGCAATTCAGGCAATTTTAAATGGGAACAATTATTTTTCGCAGGAACTTTTACTTAAACTGTTACGTAATAAAAGCGCTGTTCCAGGAGTTAAGTTAAGCCGCCGTGAATCTGAAATATTAGCGTTAATTTGCAAAGGATTATCTACTAATCAAATCTCAGACCAACTCCATATTAGTCACCGCACAGTCGAAAGACACAGGGCGAGCCTTCTTGACAAAACCGAATCGTCTAATTCAATCAGTATGGCAATATACGCTATTAAAAATAACCTAATTAAAATTGATTGATCCTGACGGTTTTTACCCAGACACTTAATAAGTGTATTTATCCACACAATTGAGTAAGCATATCCATAAAATGAGTGTTTTTGCTATGGCAAACCCTTAGGGTTTTAAACGATTTTTGTAATAAGCAAAAATGTATTAAAATCCTTTACCTGAATTAAAATGATATCGATGAAAAAACTTAACATCTTGTTGGTTGATGACAATAAGCATTTTCTTCAAGCCTTAAAATATATGGTCGAAGAGTCAAGCAAAGAAAAAATCGACAAGATATATCAGGCAAATAATGGAGTTGAAGCATTAAACATATTAAAAAAACAACATGTCGATGTTGTATTTATGGATATTGAAATGCCCGAAATGAATGGGATTGAAGCTACCAGAAAAGCAACCGAGATAAACAGGTTTCTTACTATAATAGCTTTGTCCTTTCATCAGGAAATGGAATATGTAATGCAGATGCTTGAAGCTGGTGCCAGGAATTACATTATTAAAGAGGACATAAACACTGAAACATTAAAAAGAGTCTTTGATGTCACGGTTCATATTTAATAATTATTGATAGTGAGTTTAAGGATAAACAATAAAACCGACTATTTTTTTGATAAAAAGTAACTATCATGATATAAAAATTAAGGAGTAGATTAGGATTTTTTATATTTGATTTTATACCTTTGCAGGTAACCCTTATCTAAAAGCCGATATTATGGAAAATTTAGAGATACACGCTACAAATGACACGCCCCATGTCGTTTGCGATGCTGATGGAGAGTTATTAATGACAGGCCGGTCATTGCCAGAAAATCCACTAAAACTCTACGACCCTATCTTCAGGTGGGCAGAAAGTTTTGATAAAGATTCGATATTGCTAAATTTTAAATTGGAATATTTTAATACTGCATCTTCAAAACAACTTTTTAACCTTATTAAGATATTTGTTGAGAATTCACATGTTAAGAATATACAGGTGAAATGGCATTACGAAGAAGGAGATTATGACAGTAAAGAAACTGGCGAACACTTTTCGCATCTTTTTAAAATTCCATTTGAATTTATAGAATATGCCGAATCCGGATTCTGAACAATCTGATTGCCCTGTTAAAACAGGGTTTTTTTATTTATTTTTTGGGCTAATTGCTGTATCTAACAGAAAATATGGCTATTTTGTCCAAATATCTTCAAATTGAGGGCTATAAGAATTCCCTTTATTTACAGCCAATTTAGAAAATTATTTGTTTGAATATATAAAAAGTACAGCTAATTGAGTGCCTGCTATTTTTTTTTAATAAAAACATTATTAAGTTTGTAATCTAAATCAAGCATATTAAATTCAAAACCAATACCTAAATAACTATGAAAAAATTTTATTTCAGCAAGTTAGCAATACTATTATCATTTGCAATTGTGTTAAGCAGTTGTGCTGGTATACAAAAAATGAAAGATTTGGCAAATACTGTCAAATGTGAAGCTACACCAAAAGTCCTAGAAATGAATAACGGAGAGGTAAACGTTACCATTTCGGGATCCTTCCCTGCCAAGTATTTTAACAAGAAGGCTGTAGTAACAGTCGCACCTGTCCTAAAATATGAAGGTGGGCAAATAGAACTAAAAACTTTCAAACTTCAAGGAGAATCAGTTCAGGCAAATGATAAAGCTATACCATTTGAAGCAGGTGGTAGCTTTAGTTATAGCGATAAATTTGCTTATAAAGATGAAATGATGTTATCGAAGGTTGAAGTTAAAATGACTGCTGCTGTGAAAGATAAATCATTGGAAATCGGTACTTTCCAAGTCGCCGATGGAATTATTGTTACTCAAAAATTGGTGAGGATCGATGCAAAATCTGTTACTTTGGCTGATAAATTTGTTAGGGTAAAACCTGATTCAAAAGTGGCTTCAATTAATTACATAATTAATCGTGCTGAAATCCGTCCAACAGAAGCAAAAAAAGAAGAAATTGTCGCATTTAACAATTATATTAAAAATGTTGCTGCCAACCCAAAGTATGCTGTTAAAGGTATTGAAATGTGGTCGACAGCATCTCCGGATGGTCAGGTTCCCCTGAACACGAAACTTGCTGATAGCCGCGAAAAATCTGCCGTAAAATATTTTAAAGACGAACTGAAGAAAGAAAAAGTTGACAAGATGGTTAAAGATTCACTTTTCTCCTTGTTACAAACACCTGAAGACTGGGACGGCTTTAAAACCCTGATGGAAAAATCGGATATTAAAGATAAAGACCTCGTTTTAAGGGTATTATCAATGTATTCTGATCCGGATGTCCGCGAAAAAGAAATTATTAATATTTCCCAGGCATTTGAAGAAATTAAAGTAAAAATACTTCCGGAACTTCGCAGGTCAAGATTCACTGTTAAGGTTGATGCAATAGGTTTTTCTGATGCTGAGATGCTTCAGTTAGCCGACACAAAACCTGATACATTTAATGTAGAAGAGGTTTTATATGCTGCTAACCTGATTCAGGACTTAAACAAGAAAGCAGAACTTTACAAGAAAGCATCAGAAAAGTTTCCAAATGACGTACGGGTAAAAAATAACCTTGGTTACGTTTTATTAAAATTAGGAAAAATTGATGAAGCCAAAACTGCTTTAGAAGCTGCAAAAGCTATTGAAAACAACGATGCTGTAAAGACTAATTTAGGCGCGATTGCCTTATTGAAAGGCGACTATGCCGGAGCTGAAGAATTATTGACATCTGCATTAGGCGCTGGCGAAGCTCCAAGTTATAACCTTGGCTTAATAAATATTATTAATTCAAAATATGAAAAAGCCCTGAGTTATTTTGGCAACGCATGCGATTATAATGCAGCACTTGCAAAACTGCTGAATAAAAATTATGAAGCTGCTATCAGTACTATTGGCTGCAGCAAGGATGAAAGCGCTCAGGCTTATTATCTAAAAGCTGTTTGCGGTGCAAGGACTGACAATTCTGATATGATTTTTAATAATTTAAGGACTGCTGTTGGAAAAGATGTTAAGCTAAAAGCTTATGCTGTGAAGGATGTAGAGTTTATTAAATATTTTGCTAACGAAACATTCAAATCTATAGTTCAATAATCATAAGTTGAATATATATCGAAAGGCTGCTGTTTGGCAGCCTTTTTTATTTTATTCGTATAAATTAGTTACCTGATATATTAATTTAAAATGTTCAAATAATTTATGTCTTAAATCTTTCTTGCGTTCTATATTTCAGATTTGTCCGGATTGAATTTTAAGAATAATCTCTTCAATATCTTTGTCTTCGCCATTAGGATAGTACCTGGTCTTTAGATTTGAACCAAACAAACGCGCCAGAGATTGCCAGAAAAATGCTGAAAAAGAACCCCTGTATTCTTTGACCAGATTAAAAGATGTATTGCCTATTTCCCTGTCTATAAGTTTTATTAATATCCGGCCCTGGGTTACTGTCAGGTTTTTTAACTCTTCTTCATATTGAATTTTTAATTGATGTTCTACCGAATCGACGTATTGTTTTTGCTTTTTCTTTGAACTTAATTTACTCAGGTTTTCGTTTACATCTCTGAGCTTATCCCTTGCAATTATCGCATAAGGATAGGCTTTTTTAACATTGCGGACTAATCTCTGGTACCTTAATAATTCATTTATATCTGTATTTTCGCGTGGTGCATTGATAAACACTGATGGTACTTCAGAATAGAAGACAGTATCTCCGTCAATAACTTTAGTTTTGATACTATCACCAACAAAAGAAAATCTATTTTCACTAAAGCAAAATTGATTATACATGAATATTAGTAAAATTAATATCGCTTTTTTTACAAATTCATTCATGTTGTAAAATCAAATAAAATTTTAATATTGAAGTTTCGTTACAAAATTAAACAAATGCCAGGCCGGGTGGTTAATTAGTTTAAATAAATTAACTTTGAAATAATCATTATTAATAAGACATGATGGATTCTGGAGACAGGGATTATAGCAACGATGAAATAACTGTTCATTGGCGACCAGGAAAATGTGTCCATTCTACAGTTTGTTACCGTGAACTCATCGAAGTTTTTAATCCTAGAAAAAGGCCTTGGGTAAATATGAATGGATCAAGCACTGAAAGGATTATCGAAATCGTTAACAAGTGCCCTACTGAAGCATTAACTTACCGTTGGAAAGATGAAAGCAAAAACAATTTAATTAATGATAAATCAAATAAAATTGCCAAAGAAAATGAAACAGCTTTAAAGCCTGGTATCAAACCGGTTATTGTCCAGGTAATGCGCGATGGCCCACTTGTTGTACAAGGCTCATTTGAAGTTTTTAATTCAGAAGGAAAGCAATTAAAGAGTATGCTAATGACTTCATTTTGCAGGTGTGGAAGTTCGAATAATGCACCATTTTGTGATGGGTTTCATAGAAAAAAAGGTTTTAGAAGTGATATTTAAATATGAAACATCCATACACTATTGTACACAATAAGGATTTGAACCCCGAAGGGCTCAGCGAAGCTAATATAATATGGATGTTTACCTTCGGTGAGCCCTGTGGGGTTCATGAGAATCAACTATAAGATTATTAAATGTTTAAATTAAATTATTCTCATGCATATAGACGATAACAAAATTCCAGTTCAGTTTCGGGTACTTCCAAACCGGACTGCTCAAAGCAACAGGAAAGTTTACTATTCTTGATGAGAAAGGCAAAACAATTGAAATCTCGGACGATGCATATTTTTGTCGATGTGGCGCGTCTAAAACAAAACCTTTCTGTGATGGATCGCACAAAGCAAATATCCTTTAGGTTCAACTAATGGCAAATGGTAAAAGAAAGGCTTTAGGCTACTAAACCAAAAAATTGTTTTTTAATAGATTGGCTCTTGGCAAATAGTTGATACTGACTGCAGCCTGAACGGCCTGCATTTACACCAATAATTTTACCAGATCTGCTGCTTCCTGCAATGTAGTAGCTGAATGGACTTTTAATCCTGATTTGTCAATCAGTTCTTTTCCTTCAATTGCATTGGTGCCCTGAAGTCGCACAATTACCGGAATATTTATCGTGCCAACATTTTTGTAAGCATCTACTACACCTTGTGCAACCCTGTCGCAGCGAACAATACCTCCAAAAATGTTTATTAGCACAGCCTTTACATTCTGATCTTTTAGGATAATCCGAAAACCGGCTTCAACCGTTTTCGCATTTGCAGTTCCACCGACGTCGAGGAAGTTGGCAGGTTCGCCACCTGAAAGTTTGATTATGTCCATTGTTGCCATTGCCAAACCTGCGCCATTGACCATACATCCGACATTCCCGTTTAGTTTTACAAAATTAAGCCCATAAAAACCGGCTTCGACTTCTGCCGGGTCTTCTTCCTGTATATCGCGTAATTCAGCAAGGTCAGTGTGACGGATTAATGCATTGTCATCGAGGACAATTTTAGCATCAGCAGCAATTATACGGTTATCTGAAGTTTTTACAACAGGATTTATTTCTATTAACGATGCATCTAATTTTTCGTAAGCATAAAACAGGTTAATGATAAATTGAACCATTTCATTAAGCGCTTTCCCTTTAAGTCCCAGGTTAAATGCAATCTTCCTTGCCTGAAAAAAACGCAGGCCAACTTTAGGGTCTATCTCTTCTTTTTGAATAAGTTGCGGCGTTTTTTCTGCAATGTTTTCAATATCCATTCCCCCTTCAGTAGAATAAACAATCACAAATCGCCCATTATTCCTGTTTAACAAAATACTCAGGTATATTTCTTTGATTTCAGATTCCCCGGGATAATATATACTTTGTTCAATCAAGACTTTTCTGACGATTTTGCCTTCGCTTCCGGTTCTGGTGGGTAATCAACCTCATACCTAAAATTTCGTGCGAGAAAAGATTCACTTCAGTCAAAGACTTTGCAATTTTAATTCCACCGGCCTTTCCCCTGCCGCCAGCATGCACCTGTGCTTTGACCGCCCAAACATCGATATTGGTCTTTTCTTTAATTTTTTTAGCGGCATCTACTGCAGCATTAGCCGAATCTGCAACAATACCTTCCGGGACTGAGACACAATATTGTTTTAATAAATGCTTTGACTGATATTCGTGAAGGTTCATATTAATAAATAATTTATTTATACAAGAACAAAGAACAAGGAACAAAGATAATTCTTATATGAATTAATTTTTCCCTATACCTAAAACCTATTGCCCAATTGCCAATACTCTTTTTAAATAGACAAACAACCAAAACTCAGGCTTGCACTAAAGTACCTAAATTATTTATATTTGCTTGAAAATACTACACTTCAATAATATCAATTGAGAAAGATTTTAAATAGCGAATTGAACAGGCTTAGTATTGAAGAATTCAAAATAGCCCAAAAAATACCTTTAATAATTATACTGGATAATGTCAGAAGCCAACATAATATTGGTTCGGTTTTTAGGACTTCAGACGCTTTCCCTGTTGAAGCTATTTACTTGTGCGGTATTACAGCAACACCGCCAAATGCTGAAATTCATAAATCGGCACTTGGGTTTGAGGATTCAGTAAAATGGAAATATTTTCAGGATACTATTTTTGCCTTAAAAGAATTAAGAGAAAACGGATATACTATTATTTCGGTCGAACAGACAGAAGGAGCAATTGAACTATCAGATTATACTCCAATAAATGATAAAAAATATGCAATTATTTTTGGCAATGAAGTAAAAGGTGTTTCCCAGGAAGTTGTTGATATTAGCGATCAGTGCATAGAAATTTCACAATTCGGAACAAAACATTCGCTCAATATTTCTGTAACAGCCGGGATAGTTATATGGGAATTTTTTAAGAAATTGAAAAATCTAAACTAACCTTGTTCATTATCATTTTCCTCCTCATATACCCTGCTGGTCAACCCTTGTGGCAAGGTTTTCTTGGTTTTTGCACCGAGCTTTCTTATATTTTCTATACGCGATACAAGGCTTCCTTTTCCATCGGTTAACTTATTCATTGAACTTTTATAATAGTCAGATGTGCTGTTTAACTTTTTGCCCAATTCTATCAAATCATTTACCAGGCCTTCGAATTTATCGTATAATGCGCCGCTCTGTCGTGCTATTTCTTCCGCGTTTTTATTTTGGTATTCCTGCCTCCACATACTTTCTACCATTTTCAAAGCAGCAATTAGGTTTGTCGGGCTAATAAGCAGTATCCTTTTATCATAGGCATAATTCCACAAACCTGGATCGTTCTGGATTGCAATCATGTATGCCGGTTCAACTGGCATAAACATCATGACAAAATCAAGGGTGTTTAATTGTTCTATTGATTGGTAAGCTTTTAAACTTAGTTCGTCAATATGGCGTTTGATGGATAATAGATGCTCTCTTAAAGCATTTTCCTGATCTTCCGGAGTTGCCGATGAAACAAATCTTTCGTAAGCAGTAAGTGATACTTTCGAATCTACAACAATACTTCTTTCGCCCGGATAATTAATCACCACATCGGGTTGAAATCGCTTTCCCTCCTCATCTGTGAAAGATTTCTGGACAAAATATTCCCTGTCTTTTGTCAAACCGGATTTTTCAAGAATACTTTCCAGAATAACTTCTCCCCAGTTTCCCTGTGTTTTGGCTTCACCTTTTAAGGCGCGAGTGAGGTTTCCTGCTTCCTGGCTTACCAATTGGTTTAATTCTGCAAGCCGCTTCACTTCTTCCTTCAACGAAAACCGCTGTTGCGATTCTTTGTCGTATGTTTCCTCAACTTTTTTCTCAAAATCTTTTATTTTATCATTTAAAGGCTTGAGAATTTGATCGAGGCTGATTTGATTTTGTTCAGTGAATTTCTTCGTTTTTTCTTCCAGTATGTCATTTGCCAGGTTTCGGAATTCAAACGAAAACTTCTCCTGTAATTTTTCTATTTCATTTTTTTGTTCGTTAAGTTTATCCGAAAGGTGTTTGTAATCGGAATCGCGCGATGCCAGTTTTTTTGAAACTTCAATCAACAAATTTTCTTTATTGCCAATTTCTTTTCGCAATTGTTCATTCTCATTTGCATAAAAAGAACTCTTTTCATTCCCAACCTGTAAACTGGCCTTTTGCCGAAAATTTTGAAGCAGCCAGGCAACTATTGCCCCGATAAATAATCCTATTATAAGATATAAAATGTCCATAAGCATAAAACTATTTTAAGAGAGTTATTTAATAGCATCAGGAAACCGGAGTCCGGAGACTGGAATTCGAAAACTCAATCCTTGCTCTTTGTTCAAGACTAAAAACTAATTCAGATAAAATTAATATCCGGGCAAAGATATATTAAAACAGCCAGTTACCTTTGCAGCCAGAATAAAAGTAATTCACTTTTCATGAAGAAATACAAACACCTATTTTTCGATTTAGACAGGACATTATGGGATTATAAATCCAATGTCCGTGAGGTATTGAAGGATATTTATGACAAATACAACCTTCGGGGTTATTCCATCGATTTTGAAATTTTTTTAAATGTTTTTGATCGTTATAATGAATTGTTATGGACAAAATTCCGGAAAGGCCAAATTAAAAAAGAGTTTTTAAGAGACCGCAGGTTTTACCTTACGTTGAAAAAACTTGGGGTCAAAGACAATGATCTATCAATAAAATGTTCTTCAGATTATATCGAACTGAGCCCAAATAAAACAAACCTTTTCCCTGATGTTATAGAAACGCTTGAATATTTAAAATCAAAGTACCGGTTGCATATTATTACAAACGGGTTCAATGAGGTTCAGTTCAGGAAACTTAAGAATTCAGGCATTAAACATTTTTTCGAGAAAGTTGTGACTTCTGATAATGCCGGCTCCCAAAAACCCAATATGAAGATTTTTGAATATGCACTCACTTCTGTAAATGCACGCAAGAACGAATCCCTGATGATAGGCGATGACTGGGAAATAGACATTATGGGTGCAAAGGGCTACGGTTTTGACCAGGTATACTTCAACCCCGATAAAATAGCACACTCTGAAAAACCAACCATCGAAATCACCAGTATTGGAGAGCTAAAGAAAATATTGTAAACTTATAGTTAACAAAATATTATATAATTTGTTATCTTAATATATCAAAATACAATATATATTGATATATTTGCATACTATAATATAAATAATTATGGAATCATTATATGCCACATATAGAAAACTTGCAGGCAATTTAAAACCTTCATTCAGACGTAACTTTTTAGATGAAATATCCTGGGATGAACAGTTAATTGGTATTAAAGGTGCACGTGGAGTGGGTAAAACAATGTTGTTGCTTCAACATGCACGTGAAAAATATGGTAATGACAAAGCTTGTTTATATGTCAGTATGGACGATGCAACTTTTCCATTTAATAACATACTGGAGCTTGCAGAATCATTTTCAAATACAGGAGGGCAATGTCTTGTTCTTGATGAGATACATAAATACCCAAATTGGTCGCAGGAATTAAAGAATATTTACGACAGGTTTCCTGATTTGCACGTAATTTTTACCGGGTCATCAGTTTTGCATATCCACGGGGGCAAGGCGGATTTGAGCCGCAGGGCTGTGATTTATAATATGCATGGTTTTACATTCAGGGAATTTCTTGAAATTGAGACAAAGCAGAAGTTTGAAATTTTAACACTTCAACAGGTTCTTGAAACCCACGAAAAGTTAGCCGTTTCTATTTGTAATCTTGTAAAGCCTTTGGCCTATTTCAGGGATTATCTTCGCTTTGGTTACTATCCATATTATTTACAAAACAGGAATACTTACCCGATTAAGCTTTCATCGACAATCAGCCTGATGCTGGAAACGGATCTGCCTTACCTATTGGGAGTAGATGTAAAGTATGTTTCAAAACTGAAGCGGCTGTTGTATATTTTAAGCTCGAATGTTCCTTTCAAGCCAAATATTTCCAAACTGGCTGAAAGTCTCGATATGTCGAGGCAAACTGTTGTTTTGTACCTGAATTATCTGAAGGAAGCTGAAATAATCAACTTGTTGTATAGGTCAGGCAAAGGATATGGCACACTGGCAAAACCCGAAAAAGTATATTTAAACCATTCAAACATTGCTTATGCTATCAATGAAGGAACAGCTGAAATTGGGACGATGCGCGAAACTTTTTTTCTTAACCAGTTATCAATAGCAAATAAAGTTGAGCTATCTGAGAAGGGCGATTTCTTAGTAAACGAAAAATATACTTTTGAAGTAGGTGGAAGAGGAAAAAAATTCAAACAAATCGAAGGGGTAAAAAATGCGTTTATAGCTGCCGATGATATTGAGTTTGGTTATAGAAGTAAAATTCCACTTTGGCTTTTCGGTTTTTTATATTAAAAACCTAAAACGGTGCATCATCATCAAAACCTTTATTGGGATTGAAACCTGAGCCCGAACCAAAATTATAATCTTTTTCCTGGTTCATTTTTGAGCCCAATGTAATTACAGGTTTTATCTCTAAGTTTTCTTCCAAAGGTCCTAAGGCATCAAAATCGACAAATTTGGCAATTACATCGCGGAACCTGAGTTGCACATCACCGATAGCGCCATTACGGTGTTTCGCAACAATTATTTCGGCCAGGCCAATTGTAGAATTGCCATCTTCATCTTCTGTTATCCCGTATTTCTCAGGCCTGTGGATAAAACACACAACATCAGCATCCTGCTCAATTGCACCAGACTCACGAAGGTCGGATAATTGCGGGCGTTTTGTTCCAGTCCTCATTTCAACCGAGCGGTTTAACTGAGAAAGTGCAATTACAGGAACATTTAATTCTTTTGCCAGCCCTTTCAGCGATCTCGAAATCACGCTTACTTCCTGTTCGCGGTTACCACGCGTATCGGGTGGGCCGGTCATTAGCTGCAGATAGTCGATAATAACAACCTGGATATCATGCAATTTTTTTAGCCTCCTGCATTTCGCACGAAGTTCGAAAATTGATATGGCAGGTGTATCGTCAATATAAATTGGGGCATTTTCAAGCGGTTTAATTTTAGAATCGAGTTGTTTCCATTCTTCGTGTGTCAACCTTCCATTGCGGATTCGATCGGATTGAATTTCAGATTCGCAGGAAATTAGGCGATTTACCAATTGCAACGATGACATTTCTAATGAAAAGATAGCCACTGGACGTTTATGGTCAACAGACATATTCCTTGCCATCGAAAGCACAAATGCAGTTTTACCCATTGATGGGCGGGCAGCAATAATAATGAGATCAGACTTTTGCCAACCTGATGTAATCCTATCCAATTTTGTAAACCCTGAAGGCGCACCACTCAGGTGATCTTCGCGTTTGCCCGCTTCTTCAATTTGCTTAACAGCTTCCTGTATCAGCAGGTTAATCTTGATTAAATCTTTTTTGATATTTCCCTGTGCAATTTCAAATAACTGGCCTTCGGAATAGTCAAGAAGGTCGTTGATGTCCATACTTTCGTCATACGATTTTGTTTGTATGTCTGATGTAATGCGAATAAGTTCCCGTTGAATAAATTTTTGCTGAATTATACGTGCATGAAACTCAATATTAGCTGAAGATGCAACCCTGCTTGTAAGTTGGGCAACATAATATTGGCTCCAACTTCTTCAATAATCTTTTCCTTGCGAAGTTCTTCTGTTACTGTAAGAATATCGATTGGCCGTTCGTTGGTTGAAAGGTCAATGATAATACGGAAAATTTTCTGGTGGGCATCTTTGTAGAAACTTT
>CAVSGB010000097.1:0-18644 GCA_963726845.1 uncultured Bacteroidota bacterium
GACAACCGAATTTCTATTCAATTCAATAATGGCACAATTGTCGATATTTCTGAAGCATCTGACATTTTAAATATCTCTGTTCTTTCTAAAGTTGTTAAAAAACATTACCTGTGTTATCCAAAGGAAGCTAAATAGAATTTTGATTTTCGGGAAAACAAAATGATATTTTGGTTACCTGCAAAAAGTGGGTACAACTTAAATTATTATCTTTGTCACCCTCTAAATCAATTGAAAAAATAAGAATAATTCAAACTTATATTATATGAAGTTCACCGCCCGCACCATAGCTGATTTTTTAAAAGGCGAGATTTCAGGAAACCCTGATGTTGAAGTTTGGGACATCGCAAAAATTGAAGAAGCCCGCCCTGGATCAATTGCATTTCTTGCAAACCCTAAGTATGTTAAGTATATTTATTCAACCGAAGCATCCATAGTATTGGTAAATAAGGATTTTCAGCCGGAAGATGAAATAAAAGCGACTCTTATTAAAGTTGACAATGCCTATCATTCATTTGCCACACTCCTTGATTTTTACCAGCAATCGAAACCGGTTAAAGAAGGTGTTGAAAAAGAAAGTTTCATTAGCGGTAGTGCCGTGTTAGGTTTGCAAGTTTATGTTGGTGCGTTTGCGTATATTTCCAACAATGTAAATATTGGGAATAAAGCCAAAATATATCCCCAGGTTTTTATTGGCGAAAATGTCTCAGTCGGAGAAAATACAATTATTTATCCAGGTGTAAAAATTTACGCCGATTGTAAAATTGGCAGCAATTGTATAATCCATGCCGGGGCCGTTATAGGTGCTGATGGGTTTGGGTTTGCACCAAATTCAGAAAATAATTATGCAAAAGTGCCACAGATTGGCAATGTAATAATTGAAGATTTTGTTGAGATAGGTTCTAACACAAGTATAGACAGGGCTACGATGGGTTCTACAATAATAAGAAAAGGTGTAAAACTTGACAACCTGATTCAAATTGCCCACAATGTTGAAGTTGGCGAAAATACAGTTATGGCTGCACAAGTAGGGGTGTCAGGTTCAACAAAAATTGGCCGCGATTGCATGGTAGGCGGACAAGCAGGTTTTGCCGGACATCTTTCTATAGCAAATGGGTCTAAATTAGGTGCACAAAGCGGGATTAATACTTCTATAACTGAAGAAAATAGCACTATGATTGGGTCACCTGTAATGAATTTTAAAGATTTCATGAAGAGTTTTGTTTTCTTTAGGAAGCTTCCTGTTATTGCACAAAAGATAGATAAAATTGAAAAAGAGATGCAAATTTTAAAAGAGAAAGTTAAATAATCCCAAAGCTCTTTTTTCATGCAATTGATTTTTTATAACTTGCGCCACGATTTAGAAATTACACCTCTTGCTGCTGATGAAGTTGCCGGGAGATATTGATGAAGAAAAAATAATATGGCAGAAAAACAAAGGACCTTAGCAAGAGATGTGAGCATTTCTGGTAAGGGATTGCATTCCGGGTTCAATGTAAATATGGTGATTAAACCGGCCCCTGCTAATCATGGGATCAGGTTTATGCGGATCGATCAGGAAGAAAATCCAGTAATTCATGCAATTGTCGATAATGTTGTAGATACATCACGGGGCACTACACTTGATGAAAATGGTGTACGTATTGCTACAATTGAACACTTACTAGCTGCACTGGCTGGTTACAGGATAGATAACGTATTAATAGAAATCGATGCCCCGGAAGCCCCGATCCTTGATGGAAGTTCAAAACTAATTTATGAAGCACTGGAATCTGTTGGTGCAGTTGAACAAGATGCCGATAGAAAATATTTCGAACTAAAAGAAAGGATCGAATTTCACGACGTTGAAAAAGGAATCGAGATTGTCGCTTTTCCAGATGACCACCTGAGCCTTACCGTGCAAATTGATTATAACTCGAAAGTTTTAGGCAACCAGTATGCATCGATGAATTCACTAACCGAGTTTGGAAAAGAAATAGCGCCCTGTCGCACTTTTGTTTTCCTTCATGAACTGGAACAACTTGCAAAACATAATTTAATCAAAGGAGGCGATGTTGACAATGCAATTGTAATTGTTGACAGGCAGGTTTCACAAGAGGAATTAGACAGACTTGCAGCATTGTTTAACAAACCAAAAGTGGCTGTTCAGCCCGAAGGTGTTCTCAATAATATTGAACTCAGGTTTAGGAACGAACCTGCCAGGCATAAACTCCTTGATATGGTTGGCGACCTTGCTTTAGTAGGTATGCCTGTAAAAGCACGCATCATAGCTTCAAGACCAGGCCACCATGCCAATACAGAATTTGCAAAAATCCTACGCAAAACTATTAAGAAGGAAAGTTTAAAACCTGCTGTTCCAAAATACAATCCAAATGATATACCATTACTCGATACAGTACAAATAATGAAGGTATTGCCACATAGGCCTCCATTCCTCTTGATAGATAAAATACTTACCCGAACGGAGACTACTATTGTTGGCATTAAAAATGTTACCATGAATGAACCATTTTTCGTGGGACATTTTCCTGGAAAGCCTGTAATGCCAGGTGTCCTTATTGTTGAAGCAATGGCACAATGTGGTGGATTATTGGTTTTAAACACAGTTACCGATCCTGAAAATTATCTTACATTTTTCCTAAAAATAGATAAAGTTAAATTTAAAAAACAGGTCGTTCCGGGAGATACTTTAATATTTAAGCTTGAATTAATTGAACCAATTCGCCGGGGCATAGTTACCATGTGGGGCCAGGCTTTTGTTGGTGATTCGCTTCACACTGAAGCAGAGTTGTGTGCTCAGATTATAAAAATAAAATAGTGTTTGAACAAAAAGGGCTAAAATATTTGCATAAATAATATATCATTAATCTAAGATATTATGGGGTTTCATCCACTTTCAAACATTCATCCAGATGCAAAAATAGGCACCGGAGTTACGATCGAACCTTTTGCAACAATCGCGAAAGATGTAATTATAGGCGATAATTGCTGGATCGGCCCCAATGCTGTTATCATGGATGGCGCACGAATAGGAAACGGATGCAAGATTTTCCCGGGAGCTGTGATAGCCGGTATACCCCAGGATTTAAAATTTAAAGGGGAGTATTCGACCGTTGAAATAGGCAATTATAATACAATACGTGAATGTGTCACTATAAACAGGGGTACTGCAGCAAAAGGTAAAACAACTATCGGTGACAATTGTCTAATTATGGCTTATGTACACGTTGCGCACGATTGTGAATTAGGAAATAGTATTGTACTTGTAAATAACGTGGGTTTGGCAGGAGAAGTAAAAGTTGATGATTGGGCCATTCTTGCCGGAGCAACAGTTGTGCACCAGTTTGTGCATATCGGGTGTCACGCATTTATTGCAGGTGGTTCAAAAGTTAGCAAAGATGTGCCGCCATATGTAAAAGCAGCACGCGACCCATTAGCTTATGTAGGCCTTAATTCTGTTGGGTTGCGAAGAAGAGGATTTAGTAATGAAAAAATTAATGAAATCCAGGACATTTACAGAACTATCTTTCAAAAAGGCTTAAACTATTCTGATGCCTGCGAATATATTGAAACGAATTTGAATGTAACCACGGAAAGAGATGAGATTGTTGGATTTGTCCGAGGTTCAAAACGGGGTATTATGAAAGGTTACGAGAACGGGAATGCTCACGATGATGAGTAATTATGTGTTTTGTTTATAGTAAATTAGTTTTTAGGATAAAATTTTTAATTTGACTTTAACTCTTTAATTATATTAAGCGATACACTAACACATTTTACTTTCCCGCCCAACGCCGGGTTCATTTTAGAAACTTTTACTTCAGCTTTAATTATTTCAGGGAAGTGGTTGAAAACTGTATTTAATATCCTGCCCGCCAAATGCTCCAATAAATGCGATTGTTTGTTCATCTCAGCTTTTATCAGGCTATATATGGTTTGATAATTGACCGTATCATTAATATTATCCGAAACCTCTGATTTCGAAGAATCTGTTTCAAATGAAAATTTTATCAGGAAAGCATTACCTACAATTCTTTCTTCCTTGAAACATCCATGAAAAGCATGAAATTCCATTTCTTCAAGTTCAATTCGTGCCATTTGCATTGAATATTTTTTAAATAATTAAATCGAAATTTATTCGTCAAAGTAAACCTTAATCAGTTGAAAAAAAAATATAATACGATTTAAAGCATGGAATAAAACCAGTACATTTGCAGTTAAGGGGCCGCAATTATAATTTTACAAAAAAAATGATGGCCCAAAAGTCAAATTTTGATATACTTAAAGATTATGAGAAAACTCCTTTTTTCTATTATAATTGGAATTGTTGCCGGGATAATCGATTTAGTGCCTATGCTTATAATGGATTTAGGTTGGCGTGCAAATGTTTCGGCATTTATGCAATGGGTTATGCTTGGAATATTAATTAATTATATCGATTTTAAAATTATGAGTTGGTTGAAGGGCTTAATAGTAGCTGAAATGGCTTCTATTCCAATTTTGTTTATTGTAAGTAATGACGGGTTGTCATCAATTTTGCCAATTATTATTATGTCTGCAATATTAGGAAGCCTGGTTGGCTACTTTGGTATGAGGTTCGCAAAATAACTTTTTGCATTTATCAATTTTTCATGGACATCGCTAAAAAGCAACAAAATACTATTCGGTTAAGTTCAGGGTGATACTTTAGTATAGTCATATTGAGCAAATTAGGAATATGATAAATTTTTTAAAAACGAGTATTTAGAGAAGCCCTTATAAATATAAATTTTACAGCAATTTAAAATCAGCAATGGAAACCAAAGTTAATGAAGAAATAAATGAAGGAACGCAGCCTTCGTTGAACTTTATAGAAGAAATTATTACAAAAGATAATGAAACCGGCAAACATGATGGACGCGTCCAGACCCGTTTTCCACCAGAGCCAAATGGATATTTGCACATAGGCCATGCAAAATCTATATGCCTGAATTTTGGGCTTGCAAAAAAATACAATGGCAAGTGCAACCTGCGTTTCGACGATACAAATCCGGCAAAAGAAGATGTTGAATATGTCGATTCCATTCGTGAAGATGTTAAATGGTTAGGGTTCGATTGGGATGGCGAATACTATGCTTCCGATTATTTTGATCAATTATACGATTGGGCAAAGGTTCTTATTAAGAAAGGGAAAGCTTACGTTTGCGACCTCTCATCTGAAGAAATTAGCGCCATGAGAGGGACACCTTCAATCCCAGCATCTCCAAGTCCATATCGAAACAGGCCGATTGACGAAAACCTCGATCTTTTTAAGCGGATGAAAAAAGGTGAATTTGCTAACGGGACTAAAACCTTACGTGCAAAAATCGATTTGGCTTCACCAAATATGCATATGCGCGATCCTGTTATGTACCGCATACTGCATACTGATCATCACCGCACTGGAAACAAATGGTGTATTTATCCAATGTACGATTATGCACATGGTCAATGCGACTCAATTGAAAAAATCACACACTCTGTATGCACACTCGAATTTGAAGTTCACAGACCTTTATACGATTGGTTTGTTCGCGAACTTGGAATTTATGCACCGCAACAAATAGAATTTGCCAGGCTTAATGTAAGCTATACCATAATGAGCAAACGTAAATTGCTCGAACTAGTGAAAAGCGGATTTGTCAGTGGATGGGACGATCCACGCATGCCAACTATTTGCGGATTGCGCCGGAGAGGCTATACTCCTGAATCTATTCGCATGTTTGCTGAAAAAGTTGGGGTGGCAAAACGGGATAATATAATTAATGCAGCGTTACTTGAATTCTGCATACGTGAAGACCTCAACAAACGTGCAATGCGCGTGATGAGTGTATTAAATCCGGTTAAATTAATAATTGACAATTATCCGGAAGGTAAGGTCGAAGAACTCGAAGCTGTTAATAATCCTGAAACCAAAGCCAGGGCAAACGGAACGTTCCTTTTTCAAAAGAATTGTTTATTGAACGGGACGATTTCATGGAAATACCTTCTAAGAAATATTTCAGGCTTGCCCCGGGACAGGAAGTCCGCTTACGATACGCATATTTTGTGAAATGCACAAGTTTTGAGAAAAACACTAATGGCGAGTTAATTGCAATACACTGCACGTATGATCCGGCATCGCGTGGTGGCAATTCACCGGATGGCCGAAAAGTTAAAGGTACAATCCATTGGGTATCGGCACAACATATACTACAGGCAGAAGTAAGATTATACGACCGCCTGTTCAAAACCGAAAACCCAGAAGAAGTTGAAGAAGGAGTTGATTATAAAATAAACCTGAACCCAAATTCTTTGAAAACGACAACCGGATATTGCGAACCATATTTATTTGGCGCTAAACCCGGTGACAGATTGCAATTTGAGAGGGTTGGATATTTCTGTGTTGATAACGATTCAATTCCCGGAAAGATTATTTTTAATCGGACAGTAACTTTAAAAGATTCATGGGCAAAGGTTTCAGGAGAATAAATTTTTAATTTCCACTAATTATTAACACGGGCTATTTTTTTAGGTTCTTGATGTACATTTACAAGAACTAAATTGAAACGTTAAATGGCCGATTTCTCGCACTTGCACGTACACACGCAGTTTTCATTATTAGACGGTGCTGCTGATATAAAAAGCCTTTACAAAAAAGCAATTGATAATAATCAACCTGCCATTGCCATTACCGATCATGGAAATATGTTCGGCGTTTTTGAATTTGTTGCTGAAGCCTACAAGCATAAAGTAAACCCCGATGACAAAAATGACAACCGCTTAAAAGTTAAACCAATTGTAGGTTGCGAATTCTACATAACCGAAAACCGTTTGAAAAGGCAATTCACCCGTGAAGAAAAAGATCAGCGTTGTCACCAGGTTTTATTGGCTAAAAATGATTTGGGCTACCCGAACCTGATTAAACTTTGTTCATTGGGCTACACCGAAGGATTGTATGGAAAATATCCCCGGATTGACAAAGAATTAATTTTAAAATATCACGAAGGCCTTATAGCTACTACTTGTTGTTTAGGAGCTTCTATACCGAAAGCTATTTTAAAAAAAGGTGAAGAAGCTGGAGAAAAGGAATTCAAATGGTGGTTCGATATTTTTGGCGATGATTTTTATATTGAACTGCAACGCCACGGAATTTCAGAGCAGGACAAAGTGAACCAGGTACTGCTCAAATTTTCTGGAAAATATAATGTAAAAACTATTGCCACCAACGATTCGCATTATGTTGATGTAACCGATTATAATGCCCACGACATCCTGCTTTGCATAAATACCGGCGAGAAGAAAAGCACGCCGGTCATTAGGGAATATTTGGATGAAGATGAAGTTCAAAATAGTAAGAGCCGTTTTGGTTTTTATAACGACCAGTTTTATTTTAAAACAAAAGAGGAAATGACGGCATTGTTTGCCGATTTGCCGCAAGCTATAGACAACACAAACGACATTGTCGGCAAAGTTGAATTGCTCGATTTAAAAAGGAACATTCTACTTCCCAATTTTCCAATACCTTCTGATTTTTTAACACAAGACCAATACCTGCGCCACCTGGCTTTCGAAGGTGCTAAAAAACGTTATGGTGAAATTACCCCTGAAATAGAAGAACGGTTGAATTTCGAGCTTCAAACTGTCGAAACGATGGGCTTTGCCGGGTACTTCCTTATAGTAATGGATTTTATCAAAGCAGGGCGCGACCTTGGTGTGTTTATCTGCCGGCCGTGGTTCGGCTGCCGGTTCAGCAGTCGCTTTTTGTATTGAGATAACCAACATCGATCCAATCAAATATAATTTGCTTTTCGAAAGGTTCCTGAACCCCGACCGAAAAAGTATGCCTGATATCGATACCGACTTTGACGATGACGGAAGGCAAAAAGTAATCGATTATGTTGTGCAAAAATATGGTCGCAACCAGGTAGCGCAAATTATAACTTATGGCACCATGGCAGCAAAAATGAGCATTAAAGATGTAGCCCGTGTACTCGATTTGCCGCTTAATGAAAGCAACGAACTTACAAAATTAGTTCCCGACTCACCAGGCATTGAACTTGCCAGGGTATTCGATGCACCAATTGATGGCGATAACAGCCTGAAAGAAAAAGAAGGCCTGAACGCCGAAGAAATAAACAGTGTAAAACGGCTGCGCGAAATAATCAAAGGCGATGATTTGCAGGCCAAAGTCCTAAAAGAAGCCAGGCTTCTCGAAGGCTCAGTGCGCAACACAGGCGTGCACGCAGCCGGGATTATTATTGCGCCCCAAGACCTTACAGATCTTCTGCCAATAGCGACAGCAAAAGATTCCGATTTATACGTTACACAATTCGAAGGAAAAGTTGTTGAAGAAGCCGGTGTTATTAAAATGGACTTTCTTGGCCTGAAAACACTGACAATTATAAAAGGCGCACTCGAACTCATAAGGCAAAACCACGGAATCGTTATTGATATTGACAACATCCCGCTTGACGATAAGCAAACATTTGAACTATACCAACACGGAGAAACCAATGCTACATTCCAGTTTGAATCACCAGGAATGCAAAAGTACCTCCGCGAACTGAAACCCGACAAGTTCGATGACCTTATTGCAATGAATGCTTTGTACCGTCCCGGCCCGATCGAATACATCCCAAATTTCATTGCCCGTAAAAATGGTAAAGAGCCTGTTTCTTACGACCTTCCTGACATGGAAGAATTCCTCAAAGATACTTACGGGATTACTGTTTACCAGGAACAGGTAATGTTACTTTCGCAGAAATTAGCGGGCTTTACCAAAGGCGATGCCGATATTTTGCGCAAAGCAATGGGAAAAAAAGACAAAAAGACCCTTGACAAACTCAAACCTCAATTTATTTCCAGTGCTTCACAGAAAGGACATGAACATTGGATATTAGAAAAAATTTGGACAGATTGGGAAGCGTTTGCATCGTATGCTTTTAACAAATCGCACAGCACTTGCTATGCTTATGTGGCTTTTCAAACTGCATATTTAAAAGCTCACTATCCCGGTGAATATATGGCTTCGGTACTTAACAGCGCCAGCAGTATTGATAAAATTACTTTTTTCATGGACGAGTGCAGGCGAATTGGAATTAATGTGCTTGGCCCGGATGTAAACGAAAGTAATTTCTTGTTCACTGTAAATAAAAAAGGGGACATCCGTTTTGGCATAGGTTCAATAAAAGGAGTTGGCGAAAACGCCGTTGCGGCCGTTATTGAAGAGAGAACAAAGAACGTGGCTTTTTCAGATATTTATAATTTTGTTGAACGTGTCAATCTTTCTTCTGTTAGCCGTAAAACTTTTGAAAATTTCGTTATTGCTGGGGCATTCGATAATTTTGGGTTGAAGCGGTCACAATACTTTCTTAGCGATGAAAAAGGTATTATTTTCATTGAAAACATTTTACGCTATGGAAACCGGATGCAGGCCGACAAATCGAGTACGGCAAATACGTTGTTTGGCGGAATGGGTTCGGCAATGAAAGTGAACGTTTCAAAGCCAGAAATCTTAAAAGGCCCTGAATGGGGACAACTTGAGCAACTTAACAAAGAAAAGGAACTCGTAGGGATTTATCTTTCAGCGCACCCGCTCGACCCGTACCGGTTCGAATTTGAATATTTATGCACACACAAATTGGCCGACCTTACGGATTTAAAACCTTTAAAAGGAAAGGATATTATTGTTGCAGGGCTTGTGACTGAATTTCGTCAGGGAATCACTAAGACGAATAAGCCCTATGCTACCATTATTATTGAAGATTTTACAAATACTTACAGGTTTAACCTTTTTGGAAAAGACTTTGTTGAGTATAGCAGGTTTTTTGGCAAAGACTGGCCTGTACTCATTAAGGCTAAAATCCTGCCGCGTCAGTACGGCGATACCAATGAACTGGAATTTAAACCTTTTGTGGTTTACTTGTTAAATGAAGCAAGGGAAGAACTAATAAAATTAATTTCGTTGAAAGTACCTGTAAATACTATAACTGACGACCTAATTACCGAACTTGGCAATACTATTGAAACAAAAGATGGTAAAGTATTGTTAAAGTTTATTATTTTCGATCCGGTTGAAAATTTAAAAATTGATATGATTTCACGAACTTTGAAATTAAAAGTATCAAATGGATTTATTAATTTTATAAAAAGTAAACCTGAAATTGAATTTGTAATAAACTGATTTCTGAAAAATAATGAATTTTTAAATTGAAAAATTAAATACCATGGCAACAGAAGTAACCGAATCTAATTTTGAAGAAGTTGTATTGAAATCAGACAAGCCTGTACTTGTTGACTTTTGGGCAGAATGGTGTGGCCCTTGCCGCATGATAGGCCCGATAGTAGAAGAACTCAGCCATGAATATGATGGCAAAATACTGGTAGCAAAAGTGGATGTGGATAGTAACAATGCCATCGCTACACAATTTGGCATCAGGAATATCCCAACAATTCTTTTTTTCAAGAATGGCCAGGTCGCTGACAAACAAGTTGGTGCTGTTGCCAAAAGCACTTTGGTGAATAAATTAAATGCATTGTTATAAATTATTTTCCAAAAAGTATTTCCCACGCAGCGCCTTCTTTCATAGAATAAGGAGAAACCTCTACACTTTCTATTTTTAGATGCTTAATTATGTAGTTTATAAATACTGTAGCAGGAATAATCATATCTACGCGATAAGGTTCAAGCCCTTTCATTTTCATCCTTTCCGATGAAGTAGAATTAACAAGTTTTTCATGAAGCCTCAATAGGCCTGGAATATCGAGGTTCTTACTCTTATTGCCATTCTTAGGATGGAAATTTGGAGTGTCATTATATTGAACCATGTTATATAGAGATTCAAATGCACCTTCGGCACCAACCAAACTAATTATTTCAGTTTTACTTAACTCTTCAAATAAAGGAATGAGTTCTTTATCGAAGTATTTTTCCATTTCAGAAATTTCTGTTAAAGCAATCGGGTCTGAAGGCTTAAACTTGTCAATCAGCCGGGCCATACCAAGTTTGAAACTTTCCTTCCATAACATTTCTTTTGCATTGGCGATAATAAATTCGTTGCTGCCACCGCCAATATCAACTATAAGAAAATTACTCTGCCGGCTTTCCAATGTTTGGAGCACGCCATGATATATAAGGGATGCTTCCCGTTCGCCGGAAATAATTTCAACATCAATTTTTAATTTTTCTTTTACTGTGCTTACGAAATCTTTTGCATTTTCTGCCGTTCGCAAAGGAGATGTGCCGAGGGCAATAATTTTCTCTGCCTTATAATTACAAATTACCTGGTTGTGGGCGTTGAGGGCCGTCAACCCACGGTCGAAAGCATCAGGCATAATTAAATTACGGCCAATACCTCCTTTGCCCAATTTAACAGATATTTTTTCGCTGTATAATGTTTGTATTTGCTGGCCATCGGCTTCAGCTATAATAAGATTGAAAGTATTGGTACCCAAATCGATTACAGCAACTCGCATTTTTTGTAGGAAAATTAATTAAAACAGGCTGAACAATAATTTTAAATTCAAAAAGATTACCACCAAACCAATTGAAAACAGAAGTACCAATGTCCTTTTTGTATTTGCATATCGCCCCATAACTTTTTGCGACGAAGTTAAATAAATTTGGAGTATAATAGTAAATGGCAATTGAATACTTAGTATTATTTGCGAAATAATAAGACCTTTATAAGGATCGGCAATAAAAAAAATAATAAGTAAAGCAGTTATTAGCGAAATATAAACTCCGAATCGGCTATGATTGTCTTTTAAATCAAGCGGTTCGCCATACAACCCTGCAAAAATTGAGCCTCCGGCCATACCTGATGTAATACTCGACGATATTCCTGCAAAAAGCAATGCCAGGGCAAAAACTATAGAGGAGAATTTTCCAAGTAAAGGTGCTAACATTTCTTTGGCTTGTTGTAATTCGCCGACAGGTATTTGATGTTTATAAAAAGTAGAAGCTGCCATTATAATCATGGCACTATTTATTGCCCAACCCACCAACATAGAGAAAATTGTATCAGTAAATTCATAATTCAATTGTTTACGGATAACATTTTCATCTTTCAGGTTCCACTGCCGGCTTTGGATAATTTCGGAATGTAAAAAAAGATTATGTGGCATTACTACTGCCCCAACGACACTCATAATAATAAGCATAGAATTTGACGGGACAATAGGATTTATACAACCAATAAAAGCTTTTCCCCAATCAATATCGGCTATAAAAAGTTCGTAAATAAATGAAATCCCGATAATAGAAACGAAAGCTATAATCCAGCGTTCGAGCCTTCGATAAGTATTAGACAGCAAAAGGAACAAAACAAAGCAGGTAATTAATACAGAACCTATCCTTATCGGGACCCGGAAAAGCATTTGTAATGCCAGCGATCCTCCAAGTATTTCAGCCAGTGATGTTGATATTGATGCTGCCATGGCAGAAAACAGTATTGGCTTTCCATAAGCTGGTTTTAAATATTTGATTGTTGCTTCGCTTAGGCAAAGCCCGGTAGCTATTCCAAGGTGCGCCACATTGTGCTGGAGCAAAATAAGCATTATTGTCGAAAGGGTAATAGTCCAGAGGAGTGTGTAACCAAAAGATGACCCTGCCGCGAGGTTGGTAGCCCAATTCCCCGGATCGATAAAACCAACCGTAACTAAAAGCCCGGGACCTATATATTTAATTATTTCAAGACCACCGAAAACAGGTTTGTGATCTTTTTCCCGTAAATCTCTAAAGAATTTGAACATATCAAATAATTCAAAAGCATAAAAGTTATTTTTACAATATTTCGTTAAGTTTTGGGCTCTCCCCGGTAGTTAACTTCTTAGTCCAAATCTAAAGACCGGTGTAATTTATAATCAGTTGATTGTTAATTATAACCAGATTTTTTAACGAACTATCAATAAATAACTATTCAAAAATACTAACAAAACACGAAGATATATAATTTCTAAAACCTCCGGTTTTATCAATTTGTTCAATTATCTTTTCAGGGATTCTAATTTGTGCTATTCTTTGTTGATCCTGTTTGGTCTCAAGCCAGGCTTTGGATTGGATTCTTTCAGTTGTTTTAATAATTGTTTCTTAAACTGAAGCTCGGCCTGGTATAATTTTAAAACTTTTGATGCAGGTAATACAGCTTTAAATTTTGAATTATATTCTCCCGATAAAAGGGCATCCTTCTTTTGCAAATCAATCATTTTATCGGCCAATTCAGAAGCTTCCTTTTCACTTATGCTTTCTTTGACTGTTAAATAGTATTTTGCAGTTTTAACCCTTTCTTTATTTATTACCTGCCGCTTTGTATCGAATTCGTTATAAACAGGCCAAAAAACTTCGGCTTCTTTTGGTGTAAGCTTTACCTGCTCAGAAATGAAGGCAATTCTTCTCGATTTGAAGTTCTCAAATTTTTCGTCATCGTCAGTTTGTGCTATTATCGGGTTAAACGAGCAACATAACATTGATAAGAATAAAAGGCATTTCAAAGGTTTCATGAGAATTAGTTTAAAGTTCATCGTAAATATCGTTTGAATCAATATTGCTGTTTAAAAGAAAATTTATTGTGTCGTTTTTTTCAATATTTTCGCCCGATAAACCATTCAGGTCATATTCGAACTCTGCCGTCAATGTGGCATCATCGATATTAAATGCCTGGTTATCGAGGTAATGTGAAATTTCTTCCTGTTTAAATGTGCTTTTCCCTTGCCAGAAAGGTAGAATTACTTTTAAGCTAATAAAGACAATAAATGCAATACCGGCGACTAAAAAGCCAATAGCTGTCAATCGCTTTGGGACAAATATCCATTTCCAATTCTTTTCTCCTGAGCCCTTTTCTGAGATTTTTTCCTGTACACGGAGTAATATTGTGTCTAAATACCTGTCAGGAATTTTATAAGGCCCATTATACTTTAAGGGATCAAATTGAGATAATATGTATTTATTTTTGTCCATTCCAATCTTAACTTTGTTAATAGACTTTAAAAATGTTAAAAAGTTTAATCGTCGTTTAAAAAGATTTCAAGTTTTTTCATTGCATGATGAAATGAGGCTTTTAAAGCGCCTTCCGATGTTTGCAAAACTTTCGACATTTCTTCGTAAGGCATTTCTTCGAAATAACGAAGGTTAAAAACTATTCGTTGCTTTTCGGGTAATTTTAATAAAGACTTTTGCAATTTTTTTTGAAGCTCGTTGCCATCAAACCATGGGTCAGTTTCAAGTGAATTCGACAGCTCCTTTTCAACATCGACAATCGGCACAAGGTAACGTGAACGTTTTTTGTTTAAATGTGTAATACATTCATTGGTTGCAATTTTGTAAAGCCATGTGTAAAGTCCGGATTGTTCCCGAAAGGATTTCAAACCATTCCAGGCCTTTATTAACGTATTTTGCAATACATCATCCGCATCGTCATGAACAATGACAATCTTGCGTATATGCCAGTAAAGCCGTTCTTTATATTTATCTGCAATAAGGTTGAACCCGTAATGTTTTGTTTCGGGATTTCGGTATATTTTTATCAGTTCTGTATCGTTGAGCTCAGCCATTTTCTAATCAAGCACTTTAAACCGGGAATACTTTCAAACATAACCAGGTTAATATGCTATAAATTTTTATTGAAGATTTAGTACAATTCCAATGCCAAAGAACTGCCGGATTTTATTTCGAAAGTTTTTGATATGGTATAAATACTCTGTTTGACATTTTGGGCACGATAGACAACCGTATATTTCCCCGGCTGAAGTGTAACCGATTCATTTTTTGTATTGGCGTTGAAGTTGAAAATCCATTCTATTCCTTTTTCCCTGTGAACGTAAAGGCTGCTATATCCGGGCGTTGTTACAATAAGTGTTAACAGGCCTGGCCTTGCTATTTCTATAGTTGTTGTTGTACTTTGTTTAATTTCAACTTCAGGCAAATAAATCCGGGGCAATACAGGTATTTCAAGGTCATATTTGCCGGTTATATATTTTGTGCTTTCTCCTAGTTTTTGAACATTTAAAGTTTGCAGGTCTCCCGATCTTCGTACGAAAAAAGATATATCACGATATAAATTTCCGTTGCCTGGTGAAGTAAGCATTAAAGTGCCTTGTGGTGCATCTACTGCAAAAATCGAATGTTTTCCTGGTACAACTTTCAAACTGTCGATTGATTTTGGCGGAAGCGTATTTATTACTACCCTGTAAGTTACCAAAGGATCTAGAAGCAGCGTATCGGGGTTGCCGCGGTTATTTATTGTATGAACGTAATTGAGCAACATTTTTCCTGAGTACCTGTCGTAAAAAGTCATGTTAACATTTGATTCGGTAGGCAGGCCATTTTCGTCGAGTAAATTTATTTGTCCGGTTGTAGAATTCAAAGCTTGAGTAATAACTACATTCAGAAGTTCTTTAAAAGTTTCTTCGTGCGAAGCATTAAAATAATGGCCAACACAATCGAAGGTAGAATGAAACCCTTCATCAATGCCAATCCCAATTATAAAGGGTTTCAGTATAATCCCCTTTCGCTGCAAATCGTCTGATACTTTGCATGGATCGCCATCGCATGCTTCAATTCCATCTGTAATTAAAACAACTATATTTCGGCAATTGGCACATGGAGGAAAATCATTCGGACATTGGGCCAATGAATTTGCAATGGGAGTGGTCCTTTCGGGGTAATAAACCTGAGGCGCTGCCTGATAATCGAAGCATTATTTTTATCGAATGGCACTTCAAGTTTGGTATCGTTGCAGTCCTGGGGAGGTACAGGGCTTTGATGTCCATAAACACGCAGCGCCATTTGAACATTATCTATTTGTTGAAGACTGTCAACCATGCTGATCAGTATCCGGCGTGCAATATTGATTTTTATATCACTTTCCCAAAGTCCCGACATACTGTTCGATGCATCCAGAACAAAGAGAATCCTTGTTGTTGGCAGTTTGACTTCAGTTTTATTTTGTCCCCTGGCCAGATTATTAAGAGCAAGAAAAAGTAATATTGTTATATAAATAAATATTTTGTTAATTATTAACCTTTTTGCCATGTTTGTCACGGTTTATGCCAAAGATAGGATTATTTTTGGCAAATTTAAACGCTAAAACGCGAAGGCGCAAATATTATTAATTGGTCTTAACCCACATTGCGTACTCGTCAACAAAATTCAACAAAAGAGTGTTAAAAACAGCTTAATTTTCGCCTAAAATTGGCCTAAAAAGCCATACGTATTTTATATATCATTGATAATCAAGGCTAATATTTTTTAAAATTGATTTGTAGTCCTCAGGGGGGTATTGATTTTCAATTAACTATTACATTATTTTACCCCCATGTATTTCAAAATATCCATGCGCAACAATCCACAAACAAATATCCTATCCGGATATTACCGTTTGGTGGAAAGTTACCTCAAGCTTAGTGAAAAATTCCATAGATATTTATGATGTTTGTTGATTTCTATATTTGAATATTTATACTTTTTTTTGGGTTTCAAACTGTTCAATTGCAATATGAGCTTTAGAATATGGGAAATGGCTTCCCTTGTCTCCTTTTTCTTTTTCACTTAGTATCAAGGAAGAATTGCTGCTGGCAATTTCCAGTTTTCCATTGGAGCATAAAGTTTCAACCCATTTTGAATTTTTCAGATAAGCCTCTCCTTTAGTATATCCTTGCATATATCGGACTAATAGGTTAGTAACCTCAGAAGCATTATTAAATTCTCTAGTTGTTTTAACGAAATGTAACAAAAACCAAAACTCAATACTTGGCATGGTTTCACATATAAACACCTCTTCATTCTTGGCATATTTATCCTTCAATTTTTCAAACTCTGCTATTTTATCCTGATTAACTATTGTATCGTAATCTGTAAAATATATTATTTGGTTGCAACCACCGGATAACAACTCGTCGATGATTCCCTCAGCCGTTTCAAATGTAATGCTTGCAAAGAGAGAGGGACGAATGGCATATTTATAATTTTTAAGCCTTTTTAAATGCTTCAGATAATATTGCTCTCTTTGACCATCGCCCAGAACGGCATAGTTTGTTCTTAATAATCTTTTTCCTGTTTGCCTGGCCATTCTTAATCCTCCAGGTTAGGTATAGCTCCAAACTTGCCTTGTTTGTATGCGTTGTAAAATGAAAGTTCTTTTCGGAAATTAAAATCGGCCATTGAATAGATGGAGGTTGCTCCATCATCGCCTTTCTCTGTAAACCAAATAGCATCCTTTCGCAGAATTTCCTTTTCCTGGAGTAAAGAAAGATTATGAGTAGTAAATAGCAATTGAGCATTTTTGGATTTACGAAGAAACTCGCGCAAAAAGTGCATCACTAATAATGGATGTAATGCAGAACCTATTTCATCAATAAGTAGAAACCCATTAGTCTCAATTGTATTGAAAAATGGCGCTGAAAGACCATAATATCTTAATGTTCCCTTTGATTCAAGAGATTCAGGTAATTTATGCAATTCTTCTTTACCTCCTTTTAGAATGCGATGTTCGAATATTGTTTTTTCAACATGTATTCCTTTTTCTTTTATTAATTTGGATTTAGCATCTTCTGGAAAAGGCCCATTCTCAAGCATTTTCAACATTTCGTCAGGTATATTCTCAATGTTTTCTTCAAAAGATATATCTGAGATATTAAAATCGGCTTCTTTGATAAAATCTAATGCCAATTTTTTTATTCTTTCATCAGATTTGATATGACGATCGGAATATTTAGTAAGTGAAGTATAAGGTTCGATTGTGGGCATAATCTGGTTTCTTAACCAATTAGCAGACCTACTAAGTTCAGGTAATTCCAGATTAATCTGTGAATATGCAGCTAAAACCGACATATTCTTTAATGTCTTGAGTTGAATTGCTTCCTTAGCCTGATCGGATATTTTTATTTTAGGGCCAAAACTGACTATAGAAACTTGTTTGCTTTCGTCGAAGTATCTATCGAAGATAACTGCAGGTTGGGTACCAGGATAATAAAATAGAACTTCTTTTAGAACTTTATTGCTATCTAATTCTAATAGATACTTGTGTTTAATCCCATCGGTATAAAAAACCAGCTCAAAACTTCCAGCTTGGTCAATTGTAACATCAAACTTAAAAGGAATGAAACGGGTAGATTTATCACGTTCCTTAGGTATATTTTGTACAAAATTCCGTATAAAACTGAAAGCATGAAGTAAATTGCTTTTCCCTGACGCATTAGCTCCATATACCATAGCCATTTTAAGAATACGAACACCTGGGACAGGCTCAGCTATATAATATTCATCGAGGGTTGTATCGGCAGTGGCTTCAAAACTGAAAGTAACTTCATCTTTGAAGGACAGAAAGTTCTTTATTTTCAATTCTAATATCATGTCTATTTATAATATTTGTAATTATCGTGCAAATATATAAAATAGATATAGGAAAAACAAGGCTATTTTAATATAATGTAATTTTATTGCAAAAAATATAAATAGAGAAATTTTTTAAAGTAAAATTGTTACAAGAAAATTTGAAATATTTTCGGTGAAATATTAATTTATTATTGGATTAATATCATTGTAAACTATTTAATATTTACTAAATCGAAAAGCAAGTGTAGCGAAGTAATGAAATGGATGAGCTTCTCTTGCTCAATTGTTGCAAAAGTGAAAGAACGGAATATTTTAA
>CAVSGB010000098.1:0-5217 GCA_963726845.1 uncultured Bacteroidota bacterium
CCATCAGCCTGTTTAGCCAAATCATTAACAACCATTTCCCATGCTCCGATATCCCTGTTATCATTTGCACTAGGAAATTTCGCGATCCAAAGGTTGTTTTCTGTATCCAACACTCCCGCTTTTGGCCTTGCACCGCCCAATGAAGAACCAGGAGCAATAAGCAGATTCATCCATTTTATATATTCAGGATTATCTAGATTATCACTTTTCTCTATTTGTAAGCTAGCATATTCCAAATCTCTTATTGAAGTCCAAGGCGGAGTTGCAAATTCTTTATTATCATTGAGAAATATACCTCCTTCGCATTCCTTAAAACGGATGGCTCCCATCCTGTGTTCGTCATAAACTCCAAGAAGATAATCAATTTCCAAAAGGGAATTGGCTTTGCGATTTTCTGCCCGGGCTACAATAGCTTCGCGTCGTTGCATCAATACTCTGCCCCAGCGATCGGGGGATGAATCGAGAAAAATGCTAAAATTTCTTTTTTCTTCTTTTAAATATTGTGGGCCTGAAAATAATTGTAAATCTGGATCGATATTCTGTGCATTACCTGAACTTAGCCATTCCTGTGAGTATTCAAAAGAGAAAATCTCTTTTCCACGCAGCTGCGATGCCCTGAGAACACCCATCAATTTAGGAGCCTTTAAGCCATTCCAATTGGCATAAACTAATATTCCCCTATCATGATTTTTGGTTGCCATCTTATTCTGACTTTTGGGTTACCCTTTTAGGTGCCCTTTTTTTAATAAGTAATTTTGCATCCTGCAGCTTTTCTTCCTAATTTATCATCACTTGCCACATTCAGGAAGTCATTTTCCAAACCTAATACAAAAAGAACCTGAAGATAAGTTCCTATAGCTACACCAGGTGCCCCTTTTTCAATCAGCCACAATGTAGAACGACTTATACTGGCACGTTCCGCAACTTGCTCAGCACTGAGCTTTCTCCGTAGACGAGCCAGTTTAATATTTTCTCCGAATTCTCCGAGAACTTTTTGTGCCGATGGAAGTAATATGTTCTTCATAATGTTTTAAATACTGTACAAATATATTATTAAATGTTCATAATATCAAACATTATATATAATAGCTTTTAATACTATTGTGCTAAGCATGTTTATCCTTCGAATTGCATTTACATGTAATAAGCATAACTGTTCACTATTAAGTCATGTTCATTTTAAATGAACATTAAGTTTTAATGAACAAAATCAGATATAAATTTACTCTTACAATTAATTTATTTTAAAGATCATTGAGGTTTATTAATGTATAACCTTAAATCCGCAGGTTTGAGGTTAATTGGCTGAAAGTCACGGGGTGACTAAAAAAATTTTCATTCATTTAAATTATTGAACTTTAATAAGTCACCCCGTGACTTGCGGATTTTAGGTATTATATTATTTACTCCTTACTTTTATTAGAATACTATAGTTTCCTCCATCAGCAGAACCAATTCTTTTTAAAATACCTATCTCCCGATTTAGGCTTTTCATTACCAGGTTTAGAGGGATTGAATATTCTTTAAACTTTCCCAGATAGGTTTCAGCATATCAATAATAGTTTGCATTACATCTTCAAAGTTTAAAGCCTTATCCTGACCGATTTTATTAAGAAAAGCTTGCCACATTATCAATCGGTTGGCATTGGTGGCGAACTCTTTTGTAAACAAATTACTGAAAACCTAAGTTTTCGGCTTTGGCTAAACTGGTCAGTCTTGCCCGAATAGATGCAGCCGGATTGCTCATAGCATTACTTTTAGGTATTGGTTCAGGATATTTTCAACTCTTAATGTTTGCGCATATTTTAGCAACAAATCAAGGTTACGGCTTTTCAGTTTCAAATAGTTTTTCAACACTTCAGATGTTATGTCCATACCCACCTTGTTGCGGAATTTGATAGCATCGCAAACAGATTTTTCAATTGTATAAATAACAATTTTTTCACTATTGGATATTATTTCGATTTTACCCAACGAATAATATTCATCACTCCAATAATACAGCTTAACCGGAGGGTATGGGGGCAAAACGAGCTTTGATTTATGCTGGATTGCCATGTGATAATCTAAAGATACTTGCGTTGTGAGGCTGTAATAATGCCAAGCTGAAAACAAACACAACACTCCATTAGGCACCATACGGCATATTTCAACCCAATCATTGTTATTAGCCATGAGCGTGTGTTTGTACATACCACGTTTTACCATGAGCACTTCACCATTATCTACCATTCTTTTAAGCTGGTAATGCAAGGCACGGCTGCTAAGCTGGTTGCTTTGCAGATAGCCTTTTTGTATTTTAAATATATCAGCGATATCTTTTTCCATCGTTTTTGTTTTGCGTAAAATTACGGCAATTGTTATTATTTGCCGTATAATTATGCAAGCTATTTAATATTTTTCTTTTTGCTTTGATAACCAAATTTTTAAGTGATATTCGTTATTTTTCAAACAGGTCGTTGAGGTTGATCAAAGTATAAGTGAATAATTTACCACAATATTTTTCGGCCTTTTCGCAAAATGAAATGAAACTTTTGAAACTGGCCTGAATCAGAAAATACCTGACAACCCGCTGACCATTGGTTTACATTAATTGTTTTACCAGTTAAGTTAGCACGATGAATATTTATTCCAAGAAGTCCGGTTTCTTCACGGCCAGAATTAAACGAAAGATAATTGTCTTTGTCGAAATCTCGAATTACTGTAACTGTCTGAGATTCCACCAAAGCTTTATACTTGCCCTGATGTAAACCAAGTTGATAGGAGTTGATGTATTGCCCTTCTTTTAAAATTGCTGTACCTAATGGGCTTAACGGGTGATTGAGGTAGTATAAGCCAGGATCGGTAGTAGCTTCAAGAACGTAAAATGTCCATTGGCCTTTGCACTTCCACATAACGACTATGAAATCATCGAAGGAGTTTGGGATACGGTTGTCGTTTCGGATGCCAATGATGTTGAGGTTGTATGGTTTGGTGTCGGATTCAAATATTTTGTATCCTTTGGTTTTTAAAGCATTGTAGACGGAATTGAAGGTTATTTATTCCATAGTTATTTATTTAATAAGTAATTTTCCCTCAAACTTTTTTATTCGCTAACGCTCATGAGAACGCTGCGCTTAGTTGTCGAAAAAAGTTTGCAAAAACTCTTGACTGCTTAAACGCGTTCCTCCGCCCGAAGGCGGATTCACTTGAATGGAACGCAGTCGAAATGGAATTTTTTGTTTGACGGCTGCGCCGATGGATGAACGACAACTATCTGATATGGAATTATATTTTTGATGCTTTGCAGCCATTGACTATATTTCAGTGAGGTTTCTATTATTCTAATTAGATTCTTTTGTCTTTTGAATTTGAATCGAATGCAATAAGGTTAAACTGTTCTCTTAACCTGCTTCTGACCCTTGTGCCATAAATATCTTCAATTTCGCTGCTGTTTAGGTTGTTGGTTAAATGTGTAATCATTTGGCGTGAAATGAAGAGATCGTATCTTGAAAGTAAGATTTCGGCCATTACATTGCAATCATCACCATAGTACTTTAAATTGTTTTCAGTGCCCAGGTCATCAAAGCAATAAACTTTCGGAAGTTCGTTTTTGAATGATTGTTTACTGTACTTGTGGATAACTGAATAACCTTCTTTAATGAACTCAAAACTAATATCGCGACAGGATTTTAAAATATATCTTTCTTCAATATCCTGGAAGTATTTAAGTATATTCATTAATGATGTTTTGCCACAACCGACCGGCCCTGAAAGTAATATGCCTTTTCGGAATGAAATGTCGTATTTCTTAGCTCCTATTGTGTCTTTAAGAAAATAAACCAGCAATTTGAAAATGATTTCGTAATCCTCAGCAAATACCTTGAATGAGAAATGATATAGTTTCTTCCCGGTGGATTCGATTTGTGAAAGATACTTGGTGAAGTCAAAGGAGGGGTTCATTCTTTAGAAGTTTATTGAATGACAAAATTTTGAAAATTCTATTTTCATTTCTTTTGTCGCAACAACAGAAACGAAACAAAGAAAAATGCTTGACTGCGTGAACGCATTCCGCCTATCGGCTTCACTTGAATGGCACGCAGCCGATAAGGAATTTTTTGTTTGACGGCTTCGCTGGAAGAAAATCTCACCCCACCTCTTCATGCTTCGACTCAGCTCAGCAACCAAGAGAGGTGATTTAAAGGGGTTCTGCATAATTTTTATTGTTAGGGCTGGGTTTGGGTGTTTTGGGCATTGGAAAATGTTTTGGGAAATCTTTTGGAGGTATGAAATTTTTGCTGTTCAATATCCAATTCCGGGCAGTCGGCTTGCCAATTCTTCATCGGACTTTTACCACCTACTTTCCAACCATTGCTTTCGAAATGATTAAAGAATTTTTTGGCTTCGATTTCCGGGCTTCGCTCGGACATGAAAAAAGTTATTACTTTATTGAGCGATGGCCGCAACATATTTTTTCTGCTCCTGGCCGTTTTTTTTCTTTTTGATTTTTTTGTCTTCTTATTTTCAGAATTTAAAATTTGATTAACATTTTGTGAGTTTTGCTCTCTATATGTTTTATTGTTTATAATGTTTATATTATGTTTATTATAAGGATGCACTGCTTGAGCACGGCTTGTATCACTTTTGCCACTACCCTGATGCAGTGCTTGAGTATTGCTTGTATCAAAAATGCACAAGCTTATTTTACTAGCAATTAAATTGCTTTTTGATGGCACATAAATGATAATATGAAAATGAAAAACCCCGTAAATACTTTTATTTACGGGGTTTTAGTGTTTTTTAGTGTGTTAAATTATGGAGCTGGCGGGAGTCGAACTAACTTCTTATAATAGCTATTAATATTGAATTTTTAGAATTGAACTCAAGAATGGTAACCGATTAGTTCACCAAGAATTTACTTTTTTTGAAGAAAAAAGTTTTAAAATCATCTTAAAGAAAATACAAAAATTGCCTACCTAACTTACCCAAAGTTATAAATAATTTGGGAATGTTGGAATGTAAGAGTGTAAGATAGTATTTTTGAAATTACCCTTTGTAATTTAAAATCAGATAAATTGAAGCTTTTTAAGACGCTGATTCAATAAGACAGTATATTTTTCTTTCATCTCTTTTGAAAGAAAACTTATTTCAATCATTTGCATCCATTGTGGGATGGCTTGTTTTATGTCCTCAATTGTTCTATCAATTATTTTATCCGGGATTTGACAACGTTGTTTT
>CAVSGB010000099.1:0-13050 GCA_963726845.1 uncultured Bacteroidota bacterium
AATGATTTGTTATACCACTAACATCAAACAACTAAAAAAAGGGCGCGGTAGCTCAGCTGGTTAGAGCGCATGATTCATAATCATGAGGTCGGCAGTTCAATCCTGCCCCGCGCTACGTAGTAAAATCAGCCCTTTCGGGGGCTTTTTTATTGACCTCCATTTTTGTGAGTGTGATTGTTGAGTGTGATTTTTTCAATATTTTCTAAAAAGGAACCAAGGGATAATAATAAAAAAGTCCGAGGTCATCTCTTTTTGGGAATAAATAGCACCAGCTATTCAACCTAAAATAAATATGCTTAATAATGCTACAGCTCTTAATACACATAATTCCGCATGAGCTATGAACCTATGTTGTGTATAGTACATATAATAATTATCAATTAATCCGTTCTACTGTTATAACATTTGAATGTGAACCAAAATCCGGAATATCTTTAAATTTATCACCTTCTCTAATCGTATTATATGGAATTACAACAATAATAATTTGATATTTAATACCAATTCCTATAACATCTTTTGTACCCAAATTAATTGAACCATTAAAACTTCCATCTTTATCAATAACTATTTTTGTCTGTGCCCACCATTGATTAGCTTCTGACAGTGGTTCTGACTAATGGGATTAAAGAAATGTATCGTTTCCTTATTTCTAAACCAATATCAGAATTATACCCAATAAATTTCTTTGAATTGAAATTAACCTTACCTGATAAGGGAACAATATAATCTTTAACCTTTATGCTATCTCTTGGATAACTCAATTTTATTGAAACATCAAGTGGTTCAACTTTATTCTCAATCCAGTTATCCACCTGATCAACTTTTATCCACAAAATAATTGTAATAATAAATGAAACTATTCCAAAAATTGATGAAATAAATGTAATGTTTTCTTTTAGCTTTTTCATAATCTTACAATTTTAAAAATAAATAATTCTGATAATCTATTTATATGAAATAAAGTATAATTTACAAACGTTTTGCGTTCGTGCATTATTATTCACAAAATCTGATTAGCGTATTTAGAAAAATTACAATGTCATCACATATTTCAATTCTCTCAAAGTTTTTCGCAATTTCATATCTGTCAATTGAAAATTTTTTGCAAAAACTATTATCAAATTCATAAATTATCTCTTTTGCATTACAATCATAAATTGCAGAAGGGACATTACTATCTTTAAAATTATCAGGAATAGCCAATCCAAACACACGAAAATGTTCATTTATAATATCCAAATCCACCGATGCTGTTCGAGCAATTGCAGTAGGAAGCAATAAATAATTTTCTAATTCTTTCCTTTTCCATTTTAGACATTTGATGTTTATATCATCAGAGGAGTGACTTTTATCAACCAATTCATCATCAACTGTGTTATAAGGCTCATCATCCCGATCTCTTAAACTTATTGCTTTTAATCCATTTATTTCCTTTTTGAGTTCAAGATACAAGTGTTTCCTTTCTTTATGTCCACTTGAACTATTCCAAATAACTAAATTTGCTGGCCAATTTAACTCAAGTTTCTTTATGAATATCTTTAGTATCTCCGAGTCAATTTCATTTTCAACGAATAAAATATGCTTCCATTTTACAAGTGCATTAATCTTTGGAGCATAGTCTGTACCTAAGCCAGCTAAAACACTAATTTTTTGTGAATCTGTGCTTAAATAATCAAGCTTATCGACAGAATAAATATTTTTTGCATCAAAGTTTCGAATAATTTCAGATGAATGAGTTGCAATAAAAACTTGTTTCTTTTTATTTTTTACAAGCTCAATAAGTCTTTCTATTAGGCTTGTCTGCAAACTTGTATGAAGATGTGCATCAGGCTCATCCAATAAAAGAAAATCTAATTCTTCATTTAATGTAAGGGTATATACGTTCAACCATTGAAGAAAACCACTTCCTTCAACCATAATATCCCTTGAGTTAAAGTTGTTGAATTTAGAAAATCTTTTATTCTTATATTCCCCTTTGTAAGTCTCTATTTTGATAAAAGTATGGTATAAGTCATTAAATGGAATAACTTTTAATTCCGATGAAAAAGTATCTCTTAATGCTTTTTGTAATAACTCAAAAGCATCATTATTCCTTAAGTCTGTTAAGTCTTCATTTCTAATTTTTGTTTGTGTTCCTTTCAGTTTTAACCGTTTGGCTTGATTTTTATTATAAAAATCGAGGATTTGGTTTCTAATAATTGCACCTGCCATACCTTTTCCAATTAAACGACGCCTCTCTGCAAATGAATGTTTTCCTTCTTTGTCAGTGATGCCAGCAAAAGTAGGCAAATATGCAATATTTGGAATCTTTGTGTTCTCTTTGATGTTTGATTTTGTAACTTTAATGAATAATCTATCATTTGCTAATGATAAACCAAATTCTAATTCGCAATTTGATTGTTCACTTGTATCCCACTTGCATTTTACCCTTAAAGTATAACCATCTGATTCATTCTTTTTTTGGCTACGTAAATTAGTCCATAAATGGTTTAATGATGGGATTGCAATTGGCAGGAATTCATCTGCATTAAGTCCCAACCCTGGTTTGGGGGTATCCCCAAGCAATGTTTTATCTCCTTTCTCAATCTTAACAATTAATTTACAAAACTCCCAAACAGCAAAAGCATGCAGGATAGTTGATTTTCCTGAATTATTACCACCGACAATTAGCGAAAGTGAATCAGGAGAAAACTTAAAAGTTTTATCAGAAAAACATTTAAATCGATGAATTGTCAATTCCTTTATCATAATTGTAAATTAATGATATGAGAGTTTCATTGCATAACGAATAATCGTTTTCGGCTACTAACAATGCGGGAGTGCGGGTCTCGTCCTTGTCCGTTGGCAATGTCGCCATATTTGTGCCAATGTGCTTGTAAAACCTCTAAAATCCGTATTATTTGTGAACCGATGTTATGTGGCGTTATTTTTTATTTTTATTTATTAACTTCTTTAATTCAAATATTCCCTCATTTAATAATAAATAACCTTTATAATAATCAAATAAAATTATTTTATTCATCTCAATCCAAGCATCATTATATATGGTTGAAGGTATACCAAGAATATCCCATAAATAAGTATCATGACTTGTAAGTTTAATTACTGATTCATATAATTTAGTTGGCATATATTTTGGAAAACTATTTGATAATGCAGTTATCTCATTAAGTAATTGCTTTGATTCCAAATGAAACAATATTGGTTTCTGATAATTAATAGCTTGTAATTTATTATTTATAAAATGACCTCTTGATTCAAGCTTATTTAATTCAACTAAGTCAACAATCCTTTTAAATTCATTTTCGCTTTCAATTTTAGTATTGTAATCTATACAAAGTAAAATTAACGATTGACGCACTCTAGTATTGATCAATTCAAGTCTTTTTAAATTAAATTCATAAATATTAATATAATCACTAATTTCAGATTTTATAATGAGTTTATTTGCAAAAATCTCAATTAATAAAACAGATAATCCTATTCCAGAAATTTCTGATACTATATGTTGATAAAATTCTTTATTATATATATCAAGACAAATATGAAAACAATATTTATATAACAATATTGTCATAGTCATCATAAAAACAGTAATTCCAATAATTAACAATCTTACTTTCATTTTTGAAATTTTAATATTATTAACTTAATAATAAATTTCAGAACAATCAAGTTAGAGTTTGACTTAATGCCACATAAACGATTTCGGCTACTTACAGTGCGGGAGTGCGGTGCGCGTCCCTGTCAGTTGACAATGCCGCCACATGCGTGCCACTGCGCTTGCAAACCTTCTGAAACCCGCATTGTATGTGAGCCGGTGTTATGGGCAGGTTTTATTGGGCTTTCATATATATATTGTTATCTATTTTAACTCTATCACCTAAAAAGTAAATACTCCCTATTGAATTTTTACTACCCTCTTTTCGTAATATATTATCATTATTATATTCCTCGTGTATGCATTTATATTTTCCTACCCCGTTGTTGCTTATATTTGATATTTCATATTTTTCTTTAAAATATCCTGCCATAGGATTAATATATCTTTCACAAGTACCAATTAATTTTGAGTCAATAACTTTAAAAACTAATTTACCATCGCTATAAAAATTGTCATAAGGAATTATGTATGTACCCTCAAATATTATGTTATTATTACCTATTGGAACATTTTCAATAAATCTATTTTCCTTTTCACTTAGTTCAGGTGTCCATTGTTTTCCTTCTTTTTTAAATCCCCAAGTTGTCTCATATCTACTTGCTTGACTGGGGTATCTATCTTTATGAATACTTCTATCAACATAACTAACTTTTATATAATATATACCTTTTTCGTTTTCATCCCACCATTGGTTTATAAGTTTAGCATCATCATATTGTATCTCAATACGATGTACACAACAACCAAAATCTATCCTATTTTCTTTTCTTTCAAATTTAGATTTGATAAAATTGTTTATAACATCATCAGATGGCTTATCCTGTGAACAGCCAGTAAAAAATAATAACAAAAACATTGCACTGATTGTTTGAAAAGTTTTCATTTTTAAGTCCTCCTTTAATTTTTATCACTAAGTTTTTGCATAGATAATTATTAAGTAAAAATATTCAGAAATTTTATAATCTTTTTTAATTTATATGTCAAACATTTAGTTTTGAAATATTAATATATAAAAATATCCGTTGTTGTTTTAAATTTGCCCATAAACATGTCTATAACTCCAATTGTGTTTATCACTATTATAGTATTAAATTTTTTCATCTCGTATGTCATGAAATAACTGAAAATTATTAAAGTTGAATATTTTGGTTATCTGCATTGGTGATATTGTTTTCTCAACGAAAATTAATATTTAATATTCTAAAATCCAAATTTCAAAAATAAATTACTCCTGCAAGGTTGGTTTGCTTTGTTTATATTGAAGTAGTTTTTAATCGTATCGCTTTAATGCATATTGGTTATGCAAAAATATTTTATGTTTTTAATTAATTACTTAATTGTGTGCGTGTTATACGAAACTATTTTATTTTAGATGTTCAACACTATTTCAGCATTTCCAAAAAGCTAAAAGTTGGATAGAAATAATTAAGGGAAAGCCCAACTCTTACGGTTCTCCCGCCCATTTAACAATACAATCATGGAAAATAAGGAATTGGCCATCCATCTGTTACGTGAAGAAGTACGCAATAAACGCTTAATGCATTCTCTTGAAGAGTTGGGGTTTGACTGTACTGTCTTTACATTGAATGTTAGCTCATTAATTTTAAAACTCATGGGGTTTGAGCATATACCCGATACGCTCGCAAACCGTTATTGTGAACTGATTGAAAAAGCCCTCGAAGAAACTACATTCTGGAACCTCGAAAAGATGTTAGATAAATGGCCTAAGATAATCTATAAAGAACTGTTAGAAACCAAGAACCGGTTTTATGGGTAAGTAACCCATCCAGACTTTCACTTTTCCCGCTTATAGCTTTCTATTCTGCTGTCCCTATTTGACAAATTCCCTATTCCACTCTGTACTCTAATCCCCCACTTGTGTTATCCCTTGCCGGAGTTATGCTGTGCATGAAATTGCATATTTAAAAATCAATAAACCATAAATCTTTGTACTATGAAAAAATTTAATTTTAACCCACTCAACTTGCTTGCTCCACGGAACAAAGCACTTGATCTAAGTATGGTACTGTTTAATAACGGGAAAACATCAGGTTCACAACCTTCCCATAATTCTGTGCCAGTTGAACGCAAATTCAAATCGGAAAAAGAATTCATTGAACTTGTTGTAAAAAACAGTAAAATGCTCTTTGGTGAAAAAACCGTTCTGATTGATGCAACCAAAAGCCTGTTACAATGTCATGTACTCATTGACTTCCGTGATGCTGGGAAACATAAGCTGTATTTCGTGAACATGACGATTTCAAGCGTTTGTTTCTGGGAACTTTTTGTCAGGATAACAAGGCTTTTTTCACTGTTTAATTTACCTGACTTCTTAAACAAGCTCGCGGGGCTATTGTCTGGGATTGTAAATGACAATAAGGCATTACATGAAGAATTAAGCTTTATAACTGAAGGTAAAGAAATTGAAGAATATTTCAATGGAATATTAACCTACAGGCCATCCATACTACTCTTGACGGAACAGGAATTGCCCGAACTTATTGAAATAACCCTGACTTACTCCAGCAATTGGGGTAGGTATGTAAAATCATTCCTGGTTAAAAGGTATGATTATCGTGGCGAATTATCCTTTACCATGTCCCCTGCTTTTGTTGATATTGATCTTAAGACAAATGGAAAGGCTGTAAAAGCAAGCAAAGTGAAAGTTGAAAAATTAACCGAAGCTGATCATTTGGAAAATAGTTCAGATATAGTCCAGAGCGTTTACGGGAATATCAAAACAGAATTGCTCAAAGAAGATAAAAGTATTGAATTCAATCCCAAACAATACTATATCTCGGTAAGAAAAAAGAAAAACTTTGCTTTCATTCAAATCGGCAGAAAACGGATTTCCATTATTGTGTTAAACCCGGAAGAAGATACCAGACAAAAGGTTCAACACCATGAAGTAAGGATGCTTACCGAAAAGGTTCAGAAATTCTGGAATGGTTCAAGTTGTACAATTGTAATTGACAATTTGGACAATCTTGAAGAAGTCATTAATTTGCTTAAAATATTAATTCAAAAGCAAGAATAAAAACAAAAGTCGCCATTTTAATGGTGACTTTTTCTATTTGCGTCAGAAATGCACATTAACTATAGGATGCAAGACCAAAACAAGCATGGTTAAATCATGTCATAAGCAAATGTATTACTTTTTAATTCTGGATTAATTACCAGAGCATCCCCTCTTTTAGTTGTTCTACCTTTTTCACTTATAAGATGAAGATTTGTCTTTGCTCTAGAACATATTACGTACATCAATTTTTTTGATGCACTAACTGCATCACCTGAAAATATATCATTCCAATGTGGAATATAACCATATAGAAGCCCATAAGCAATTACAGTTTCAAACTCTTCTCCTTTAACACCCACACATGTATTAATAACAACACCAGTCATTTCTCTATAAAAACTTTTAAAAGAAATTATATCACTAGGTATTTTAAATTCTGGGTCATTTAACCTTTTCTCAATATTATCAAAAAAGAGTTTTCTATTAACTACCAAATCAGGAAATTTAGAATAGTCTATTTCCACTTTAGAGAGAAATTGGTCAAAACAATCTACTAGGTAGTCAAGTCCTTCAGTTTCTTCTGATTTAATTGAGTTTATCAACTTTAATAGATTTCTCTCAATTCGAAATTGCTCTTTAAACTCAGTATTTGTTTGATTGCGAAACTCTTCAATTAATTCAGTAGCCCATCTATATCTTGCTGAATAGATTTTGGGATTTGGTTCAGTCAAAAACAACCGAGATAATTTATACCAAATATTTTCTCTATTCTTAGACATTGGGGCTAATCCTGAAGCATCAAAATGAACGTTAGGCAACTTGGCTCTTAATCTTTTTGAAACAGATGTAATAAGCCACCATTGAGGAACTAAAACGCATATCTCATCTTCAGAAATTCCATTATCTAAACTTAATTGAATCAAGCGAGCAATTTCATCAACAATCTTACTTTGATGTAACGTATTGTTTAAAGTAATTAAGCCCTTTTCATTAGCATTTTTGCCTATCGCTTTTATTTCAATTTTTTGTGTTTGAAAGTGAGTGTAGAAATCTATAATGCGTTGATTAGACCTGTAATTCCCAGAAAGTGTTAAAGGTTCAATAGGCATATTATCAAGCTCTCTCTTAATTTCATCAAAACTTTTTGCAACACCACCTAGAGATGCATAAATTGCTTGGTCAGTGTCTCCTACAAGAAACAAAGACGTTTCTCCTTTACCTGACTTAATAATCAAGGAAATAATTGCATAAAGCAAATCTTGAGTATCCTGATACTCGTCAACACATATAAGTTTAAATATTTTAGAAAGTGTTTGCGGTATTTTTGGAAATTTTAAAAGTAATTTATAAGAATAATAAAGAAGCAATTCAAAGTCAATTAACTTTTTGCTTTTGAGAATCTCATGATATTCCTCTATTAATCTCTTTTGTATTGATTTTGTCTCTACAAAACTTCCATCCCTATTGAATCTCAAAACTACAGGGTCAATTTGTTTTAATCCATATTTTTCTTTTAAATCACTTATTAAGTCGGAACAATATGCTTCATCAGCTATTGAATACCCATTATTTAGTTCAGATAAGTAGCAAGAGTAAGGTTTTAATATCCATTCCAAACAGAAAGAATGCAGTGTGCCAGACCAAATTTTTTCATTGCTAATACCCATTGAATTCAAGCGCCTAAAAATCTCTTCAGACGCTCTAATAGTAAATGTTAGAGCAACAATCCTCTTTTTACTTTCAACATCAAGCATACTAATTTCATACGCAAGCTTGTGTATTATTACTCTAGTTTTCCCACTACCAGGACAAGCTGTTAATAAAACATTACCTACTTGCTGTACAGCTTTTATTTGCTCATCATTTAATTGTTTAATAATCATAATAAGCTTAAAAATGTAGTCAATTGGTCACCTTTAAAAGTATCGCAGAATTCATTTACAAGCTGTTCTTCATCCTTCCCTTTTATTATAAATTTTTTAGACAGTTCATTACTTTTATCCTTTTCATTACCTTTAATAGCGTTTATACGATAAATAGCGGCTTTTGCTTTTGAAGAAATATTTAAATGTTGAGATGCAAAGGCAATAGCTTCTTGAATATATTGGGGTATATATGTATTATAAACAAGATGTTCAGAAACTAATAAAGCTAACCAACCTTTTCCATATTTTTCTGCTATTTTAAGAACTTCAACACCAGCAATCTCAACAGATTTATTTTCGAGTTTTACTTTTACTTTCTCAATAACAGCATCACTTGTATAAATTTTACTTAAGGCATTAACATATTCAAAGCTGTTATAATTCATTAATAAATCAACTTCAAATGTATAATTTGCATAATATGGTTCAATAAATTCATTATCCTTACAAAATTCAGTTAGCCGAATTCTCCTTTCTTCTCCAGCTTTTTCAGAAGCTCTACAATGCTTTTGATACTCATTATCATTGCTTGGGTCACTAGGTAAGGAAACAATAGATTTATCAAAATCAGTAAGAATTGAACAATATTTTCTAACTCTATCTGGATGAAATATTATAGCTAAATTTTCAAAACCCGTACTTCCAATATTAACCAAGCTTATTCCAATTTCATCAAGAGAAAGCCCAAATACTTTTTTGAAAATTTCTGGGATTAATATTTGTTCCGCATCGCCTTCAACTAAAATAATTCCTTTTGCAAATAGCAAGTTACTTCTTACAGCATCCAAGTAACGTTCAATTCTAACTACATATTTTTCATCTAAATTGTGTGATGGATGGAATACTAATGCTTCTTTATTTCCCCTGCTCAATATATTAACACTACTAATTTTGCTTACCGATGAAATATGTGTTGAATGTGTTGAAATTATTACCTGTGTTTTACTTTCTTTTAGATTATTAAAAAGTGTTTTCTGAATATGGGTATGAATATGAGCTTCTGGTTCTTCAATTAATAAAAAATTGGCTATTTTATCTGACCTGACTTTTTCATATTCAAGCAGTTTTAATGACAAGTATATTAAATTTGCTCCACCAAGACTTAATTCCCATATCCTTCCTCTGTAACCTTCATCATCAGGGTCTCCAACCCAAAGTTTTAAAGATTGGAATAATTTTTCCATCTCGTTGGGCAATTCTGATTTTATATCAATATTAGGTGCATAAGTAGTCCCAACTGCATCTTTAATACTTTTATCAATTCCCTTTTTTACTTCTTTTACTTCATCAAGTGAACTAATTTGGTCATTTAGATTATCAATGCTATCTATTATTTCATTTTGTTTTGTTACTTCAACTGTTTTTTCTTTACCTCTTAACAAACTTACTAATGGGTTATTTGTATATGACCTCAAATCACTTTCTACATCCCTTAACGCTTTTATAAAAGTACATGACACTTCATTATGAAAATTAATTTCTTTTGGTAACCATGTTCCAAATATCAGCTCTTCCTTTTCATCAGGGTCTGGAAATTCAACTGTTTCAAAATCACCAATATATTTTTTGTAAATAATATTATCGCTAAAATCACCTGATCCACGACTTAAATAGACAGTTTCATAATCATCAATTGAAAGTTTATTTAAAAGCAACTTTAAATCATCGGAGTTTTTTGTTGAAGTTTGAGAATAATCATAAAACTCTTTTCTAAATTGATACTTAGGTCTAAAAAAAACAGAGTAACTCCCTTGTTTACTACCATCCATATGGCCTGCTGTTTGAATTGCTAATGCTTGTGCTTCTTCACTAACATCCAAATCATCAAAAACTACCGATATAATAATCCAATGACCTATCCAATATCCTAATGCTCTATTAAAATCATTCTCATTAAATTTAAAATATCTAGGAAATGTATCATCAAGCAAGATTCTTAAAGCAAAAAACAAATTTGTTTTACCTGAACCATTTTCTCCAATTATTGTATTTATTCCGTTCTTAAATAAGAATTTAGAAGTTTGGAAATTTCGGAAATTTCTGATGGACAAGGAAGATATATACATTTTTATATAGTTTAATACACTACGCTATCTAATAATAATCATGAGGGTTAGCTAAGAGCTGAGTTCCAATTATCAATAATGAATTTTCTAATTATTTTGCGCGTATCGATTGAGTTGCACGATTTTTCACACTTGTTGCTATCATTCTATATGTGTCTATCTGCGTATAATGAAATTTCTATTAACTAGTTAGATAAAATCAAATGTATGAAAAATAAAGAAATTTTAGTAATCTAATTTTAAATTTAATTTAATGGCAATTTGCTGAAGCCATTTTTCATGACGATCTACTTTTACAGAAAGCATCATCATTTCTTGGTAATAAATATCGGCTTTCTTCGCATAACCATCAACGGAAACAATAAGATCGGAAATACTTTCCTGAATTTCTTCTTTTAAACTTTTAAATTCTTGCTTTGTGGCAAATACTCCTTCAAAAGCCTTTATTAATTTATTTATATCTTCATCATTTAACATAGTATGTATTGTATATAATCTTAATTTAATAAGCAAATAACCTTGTCCACACCCTTAATAAATAGCTATTTCATATCTCATAATTCGCAGTCAAAACCTCTATTTTCATTTTTGGCTTTACGCCCCTGTTTATGGGAATGGTTACAGGCATTTCTATCTTCTGGCTAAACCATTTATGCTTTTTTGAATATTTTTCAAGCAGTTCTGACTGGTAAGAGCTTAACAGGAATTTTCCTTTGATCTTCGATAACAACTGGAGGAGGTTGTCAAAATCTTTTTCGGTATATCCCCTGTAATGTCCCATGAAGGAATTATAATACGGTGGGTCACAATAGAAAAAACAATCTTTGTTATCAACGGACTCAATCACCTGTAACGCATCCTTGCATTCTATTTGCGCCAGTTCAAGCCTGTCGGCATAATCTTTTGTAAAAGATGTCCTTTTGTTCCTTAAGCGTTTTGCAGAAGTGTTCGTCTTAAAATCATATCCCCATACATTATCAAGCCTTGATCCGAAACTTTGATTGGCAAGTACCCAGATAGCCCATGCACGTTTAATTTCATCAAATAATTGCGGGTAACCCAATACTATTTTTGCAGCCTGATGATATTCCCTGCTGTGCAAAGTGTACCGTATTTCTTTTTCAAGTTTTTTGAAATTTGTTTTTATTACTTTATAAAAATTAATAAGCTCTCCATTGGTATCGTTTATTATTTCAACAGGGGACGGTTCTTTAGCGAAAAATACTGCCCCACCACCAAAGAAAGGTTCGCAATAAAGGTTATGTTTGAAGATAAGAGAGACAATGAGTTTTGAGAGCATTTGTTTACCACCGTAATAGGTTAAAGGTGGTTTCATATTTTTTTAAGTTTCTCGTATAATTTACTCCAAAAAACATAAGGGACTTCTGTTTTATATAATTTGCGTAAAGGTTTATAAACTCCAGTTATGTACTTGTCCTTGTAACCTTCGATGTCGACATATTTTGCAATCATCATCATGTCTTTGAATAGTTGCAAAGCTTCTTTTCTGAGCATCAATTCATCAAATCCTCCTGCTTCTTTGATTTCACTTTCAAAATATTTTAACTGATAAAATGTAAATGGATATGTATTGGTTTTATGCATTTTGAATTTATATAATAAATAGTTTTGTAAGGGTTAGTTTTGTAGGGTTTCTTTTGTTATGCGCATTTTTTGCACAAGTAATGTTACTTTTTTGCTGATGTCTTCGGCAAATTTTGCACTGGTTGGGTTGATTTCCACTGGTATATCCACAGAAGTATATAAACGATAAGCAGGACGGTAATATAGCTTTGTCTTGCCCTGTCTTTTTTCAGGGTTATCTAAAATATTTCCTTTTTCATCAAGGACTTCAATCAGGTTTTTCCTGACAAGGGTATCAATAGCTGAAGTAATGGCACGTTTGGAACCTCCTGTTTTTTGTTGTAGCTGGCTTCCTGAAATCCAATCTTTTTCTTTACGGCCAAACACTGCCCGCCTGTCCGCCCAACCGAGTGTCTGCCTGATAACAACAAGCAGGGTTTTCAATTCAATTGACTTCAATTCTTTAAGGTACGCATCAAAAAGCAAATTTGGAACAGGCGTGGTGCTTGATTGCATCGTAGTGTCCTAAATTAATTTGTAATGTTGGCCGACTATTTAACTGGTTGCCCGGGATCTTCAGTTTTTTCAAAAATGAAGAACTCAGTTTCGGGCTGATGAAAAAGACGCAGGAATCTCGAGCCTTTATCTGACTCTTTCATAATCCCTGCCCTGAACCATTTTATTTTTTTCTCACCATCTTTTTCGTAAAACTTTCGTGTACACACATCGAATAGTTTCATTTGTTTTTTTTTAATTGCTATTAATGACGACCTAAACTGCGTATGCGCA
>CAVSGB010000100.1:0-7307 GCA_963726845.1 uncultured Bacteroidota bacterium
TAATTTATAAATTATTGTGTCGATATTTTGTGTTACTATTATTATCCAAAGTCATAATTTATTTGTAGTTGACCCGGATATAATAAATTTCTTATTTGTTTAATAGGAACATTTTCAAATGTAATAAAACAACCAATTGTTTATTTTCTGGTGTATTTTTTAATTTTCGAATAGAGTTCACTTGGATTGAAGGGTTTAATTAAATAATCATCCATCCCGGATGAAACAATTTTTTTATGTACTTCGGTCAGTACCGATGCGGTAAGCGCAATAATCGGAAGTTTTTTATATTTTTCACCTTCTAACGAACGGATTCTTTTTGAAGCTTCATAGCCATCCATGACTGGCATTTGAATATCCATCAGAACAAGATCGAAATCTTTTTCTTTTACCAGGTCAACTGCTTTTTGCCCATTATCGGTGATTTCGTACTCAACATCCCATTTTTGCAGAAATTTTCGGGCTACAACCTGGTTTATTTGATTATCTTCTACAATTAAAACTTTTATTTTATTTAAACTTTCGAAATGTCCTGAAAATAGTGAATCAGACTGTATAATGTTTTCCGGGTTTCCCATCTTGTAACGTAAATAAAAATGAAATTTAGATCCTTCGCCAAGAGAACTTTCAACTTCTAATTGTCCTCCCTGTAATTCTACCAACTTTTTCGAAATAGCCAAACCCAGGCCAGTGCCTCCAAATTTACGTGTAATATCTGAACTTGCCTGTGTAAAACTTTCGAAAATTCTTTCTAATTGTTCTTCTGCAATACCAATACCAGTATCTGAAACCTCGAATTTAACAACAACATGGTCTTCCTGTTTTGTGAGTTTTGTAACATTAATTTCCACTCTTCCAGTATCAGTAAATTTAACTGCATTACTAATTAAATTATTTAAAATTTGCGCCAACCAACGGGTCACCGGAAATATTTTTCGGAATTTCATTATCATAATTCAAAACAATATTAATTCCTTTTTCTTCGGCTTTTGGGTAAAATGAATTACAAATGCTTTGTACCATTTCTTCAAGATAAAAATCTATTTCTTCAAACACTATCCTGCCTGCTTCTATTTTGCTAAAATCTAAAATATCATTAAGCAGCACCAAGAGGTTTTCAGCAGAAAATCTCAATGTTTTTAGCGTATCAAGCTGATCGGGCCTGGGTTCTTCCTGCATGAGAATATGAGTGAGGCCAATCACTGCATTCATTGGCGTACGAATTTCGTGGCTCATCGTCGAAAGAAATTCTGCTTTTACTTTTGAAGCCTGTTCGGCTACTAATTTTGCATCCCGCAATTCATCTTCATATTTCCTGCGCTGGGTAATATCCATTGCTGCCCCACGAAAACCTAAAAATTTCCTATTTTGATCGAACATTGGGATGCCAGTGACCATCAACCAAATTATTTTTTTACTTTTTGTAACTGATTTATGTTCAAAGTTCACAAACCCTTCACCACGCTGTGTACATTCAATTATAAACTTTTCGACCCTCACGATTTCATCTTCGGGCATAAAATAAAAGGGTTTTCTGCCCAGCATTTCAGACGTTTCATAGCCAAGTACAGTTTTAACTTTATCGGAAATATAAATATAATTGTAATTTTTGTCTATTTCCCAAATGTATTCTCCTGCTGCATCTGTTACATCGTGAAACCTTTGTTCGCTCAGCATGAGTTTCTCTTCATCAATTTTTTTCTGTGTTACATCTTTGCAATAAATATTGATATAATTGTATTCGCGAACCGGAGTCAATGTGAGGCTGAAAAAGGTTCCGGCTATATTGATTTCAAGTTCTTCAATTTTGCCGGTTTCATAAATAACTTCAAATAAATCTTTAAAATATACGTCAAAATTCTGCTGTAAAAAATCTTTGACAATTATCCCTTTTATATTGCAATAAGAAACTTCTCCATTACGCTCAACACGAAGGATTGGGTATGGACTTTCTTCAGGAAATTTTGCCATCGAAATAATTTGTTTTTCAGCTTTTTTCCTTTCCGAGATATCGACCATTACTGCCCTTAAACCAGCAGGCAAATGATCGCGCATGATCCGGTTTACATAGACAAGTACCGGGATTCCTTTTCCATTGGCGGTTTTTACAATGAATTCTTCATTTTCAACCTGTTCTCCTTTTATTTTACTTTCAAAATTTTCCCAGGCCCTTAACCGGTCTTCTTCCGAAAATAGATTGAAAAAGATCACACCTTTTTGAAGCATATCGGCATCGAGTCCGAAACGTTCGCAAGCCATATTATTTGCAAAAGTAATTTTACCATTCACGCTGGTTTCGCAAACCATCTCAGGAAGCAGTTCGGCAAATTCCCTAAACCTGCGTTCACTTTTACGCAAACTATCGATTGCAACTTTTTGCTCGAATGAATTGGCAACAATATTCGAAAGAGTTTTTAGAAATTCTTTCTCGCCACTTTCCCAATTTCTTTTTCGTTTAGCCTCAGCAAAACCAATAAAACCGAAATATTTATTATCAATATACAAAGGGAATGCAAGCAGCGAAACGATCTGATGTGGCCTGAACATTGCATAAATATCTTCTGGAAGCTGAGCAAAATCAAATGCTTCAATTATATTGTCAGTATGCATTAATTCTTTCCACGAAGGGAACAGGCTGTAAGGAATAGCCTGAAGGTTATCGCGTTGCGGTTCTATTCCCCTGTTGCACCATTCATAAGTATTGCTTACTGCTTTTCCATTAAGTATATCTTCAAAAATAAACACTTTGCTTACTTTGATATAATTTCCGGTAATACGAAGTACTTCACGGACTTTAAAATCGAACTCGTCTGAAGTATTAAACAGGTATGATATTTCTGAAAGTATCTGTTGTTGTTCTAAATTTCTCTTTATATCGTATTCGGCTTGTTTTCGCTCGGAAATATTCCTGATAAATGTTATAATATAGCCACTACCTGCCACTTCGGAGTATAGTGAGCGTTCTTCAACAGGAAATGATTTACCTTCAGTGTCACGAAAATCGTGCTCATGAACAATTTTTCCTTTTTTTCTTAATTCAACCAGAAAGCGTTCCCACTTTGCATCATCGTTCTTGTGGTCGTGAATATCCTGAATGCTGAGGCTATGCAATTCCTGTCTCGAGAAACCATACATTTCAGCGGCCTGGTTATTCGCAAAAATAATATTGCCATTTGATTCAGTAACAAGAATTGCTTCATCGGAATCATTGATCAATTCACTGAAAAGTTGCAGACTATATTCTGTACGTTTTCGATCAGTTATGTTTTGGGATACTCCTTTTAATTTGACAATCCTTCCATCCATGTAAACAGGCTCGCCTATTGACCGTACCCAAAGCTGTTTATCTTTTGAATTAACAAATTTTAGTTCCAAATCCCAGGGAGCACCTTTATTGATTGCCCTGTCCATAGCTTCCTGAAGCATCATTCTTGATTCTTTTGGATAATAGTTTAAAGTCGTTTCCAAATCTGGAACAAAATCAAGTGGCAGGTCATAAATTATATAAACCTGGTGGCTCCAGGTTAATTTTTTTGAATGAATATCGTATTCCCAACCTCCCAGTTTGGCCAATTCTTGTGTATAGGAAAGCAGGTTTATATTTTGACGTAAAGAAAGGTTAAGGTTGTTGAGTGCCTGGTTTGATCTGGCCAATTCATTTTTAATATCGTCGTCTGTTCTGCGAAAATGAAAGAGATAATAGAAAATTAGTGACATTGGAAGCAAAAGTGATATAATATTTGTCGGTAAGTTAAATGACAATCTATCCAACATAATTGGATATCCAAAATTCGAAGACTCTTGGAAAAAAGCAACAAGTATAAATTGGGCCAATAATATTGATAACCCGGTTTTTTTGCCGATTGTCATGTATGCAAAAAGGATCATCGAAACAGCCCAAAGAATAGAGACTGCAGTGACTTTTCCCTGCGAAATGAAAATACATGAATTTACCATTAAAAATTGGACAACAAGACAAAATACTGATAATCCTTTTATATTTTTAAAATTCATAAATAGAAATGTACCTCCTGTCATTATAACCAGCACAGCAGCTGACATAAAAAAGAATGGAAGCTCGTAAGCAAATAATAAAATTGGAAGTGAAATCAATGAAAGCAGAACAATGAATAACACAAAGCTAATTGTCAATCGCATAGAAAGAATGTTACTATATGTTTTTTCCTTTATTCCGAAATTTATATATACCCACTGGTTGAATGAAACGGATAGCTTCATGCTTTTTGTTTGAAATTTATTTAAGAAAAAATTGACTTATTTTATTTATTGTCAAATTTGAATTTAAAACTAATCGCTAAAAGACTAAATTCTCTTAGAAGCTGTTTTGAAATTAATTAAACAATTGAGATAGTGGATATTAATTTTTAGTGAAATTTGGTGACTTAGTGATTTGGTGGCAAAACTTTATGCCACAAAATCACCAAAACACTAAGAAACACAAAAATCCTAATCCTTTTCTTAAAAAATCCAAAACAGCTTCTTAGGTCATAATATCTTAATTATATCTTTTTCATCTAATATTTGAAACCTTGGTTTTGAAAGAATTATAAATATATGAAAAAAACATAAACCGAGGTACAAAATTTGAGATAAACTAAAACACAAATGTTGTTCATTCATGTTGAAACATAATTATTATCTTTATTGAAAATTTAATTTATCTGAATGACACAAAGAAAATTTCATATATTTAATTTACAGTATTTTATTTTACCAATTGTAATTATTGGAATAACAATTGAATTTTCTTCTGGAAAAGAAAGCAATACTTTAGCTCCTAATACAACTGATTCAATTCAATATATTGCGAGTGATAATGATTATAATCTCCTTGTAGCTTCGTTAAGAGGAGATTTAACAGTAGCCGAGATATTAATTCAAAAAGGGGCTAATCCTAACATTATGATCGAAGACGGCAATACCCCGTTAATATATGCTTCGCTTGCCGGGAACTTGAAAATTTGCAAACTTCTTATAAATAAAGGTGCTGATGTAAATTTAAGGCCACAAGCCGGCAAAACTGCTTTGATTGCTGCTACTAAAGGAGGTCATTTAGATGTAGTCAGCTATTTGATTGAAAAGAATGCCCAAATAGATCTACAGGATGAACTGGGCAGGACTGCTTTTATGTATGCTGTTGCAGCAGGCGATTCTGGAATGTGCAATAAGTTTATTGAAAGTAAGGCCGACTTAAACATCAAAGAAGAAAATGGTTTCGATGCAATTATGATTGCTGTTATCAATCAGCAAAAAGAGATGATAACATGGTTGATAAAAAAAGGTGCCAACATAAATACGACAGATAAAGATAAAGTATCACCTATAATGATTGCAGTTGAAAATGCAGATTATGATATGATGGAAATATTGCTTAAAAATGGTGCAGATATTAACAATCTTAGTAAATATGGTGAAACTGCATTGGTCATTTCTATTAAAAGAAATGATGAAGCATTAATGCAATATTTAATTTCTCATGGCGCCGATATTAACCAAAGGCTTACCTTAGCCGAAACTCCTCTGACAATTGCACATTATTATAAACTTGATAATTTTATTATCGAGTCGCTCGAGAATAAAGGTGCCAGACAAAATTATTTTCCTGATTTTCGCCGTATTACTGCCGGGCCTCAAATCTCATGGAACTTTGGCGATCTTATGATTGGCCTGAATTTAGGTGTTAAGGAATTTAAATATAAGTTCGATTTCAATACAGGAATTATGTTCAGGCCTTTTTTTACAAGGGTATTGATACCAATCGGTTCGAATAAATATTATCAGTATTGGGAAAGACGTGATTTTGTTTTTGCAGGAATAAATAGGAATTTTGAATTATTTAAATCTGATAAAGGTTGGAACCCTTTTCTAACAATTGGTGTGCAAGGTTTATATTGTTTTGGAAGTTACAGGGGAACCGACCTTGAAATAAAAAATAATTTTCTTTTGGTTCCCGAAATTGGATTTTTTCAATATCTAAAAAAAACGCAATTAGGCATTACATATCAGTACTCAGATTTTGGATTGCAAGGTGTTTCAGCTCACAGGATATCGATAACGGCTAAAATTTTATTTGGTTCAACATTCGAATATAATTCTAACTTTTATAAAAAATGGGATTAAAAAAATGCACAAGATTCTAAGAAATTTAATGTTATTGCTCATAATTTTTATTGTTTGTTTTTCATTTTATTCTTGCAGTAATGAATATTCAGCATTGGGAGGAAATTGTCTTGAATGTTTATCGGAGCAGCCAGATAGCGCGAATCTTGTTGTATATGTTACTATTAATGCTGAAAATCCAAAAGTCCCGTTGATAATTTACCGTGGAGTTTTCGATCCGAACAATTTGCCAAATATTGAGGTTATCGATACAGCTATCAGCAGTACTTATACGTATTATGTACCATTATACCATAATTTTTCAGTTAAAGCTGAATATACCGGCGCTCAGAGATGATGCCGCCCGTGATGGTGACATGGTCGGCCACGCCTTCATCGTAGGCCGCCTGAACGGCTTCGGCCGCCTGGCGCGGGGATTTCCACTTGATGCCCTCGTGATCCGCATAGGTGTCCTTGGTGGGACGTGGCGTTTGCAAAACAGGCAGTCCTCGCCTTTTTCCTTGTAGCTGCATTCATTGCTGTAGAAGACCGTGACATTACTGTCGTGGACAAACGTCGCGATGTTCTTGAGCGGGATGCCTTCCTCGCTCTTCAATTTGTAATACTTCGGCTGCTTGAAAAACTCGATGGGGAACAGCTTGTGCCCCTTGTGCGTGAGAATGAACCGGCCGTTTTCATGCGCGATGTGATAACGGGATTTTCGGCTCCATTTGAACGCGGTTTTCAGCCCCAAGGGCAGGTGAAACCCGCTGGGATGCTCGCGCCCCACGTGCGTTTCCAAATCCATTTCAAACCCGCTGTGAACCTGCTCCTGATGGCTGACATGCTTCAACGCCTCGGCGGCGGTGGGATCAATGTCCACCCCGTCAATGGACAGGTCGGCTTTGATCTTCAATTCCTCGTAGAGTTTGGTCTTGGAGATGGGTTGAGTCGTCGGTTTATTTTCAAGGATGGCTGTGCTCATAATGATGTTTCGTTTCGATCTAAATTCCTTCGCCGTTGATCCCTTTGCGCGAGCAGGCCAGGCCGCTTTCCATCAGGTTGAACTCGCGCAAAATCTCCTCGCGGAGCGCGGCGAACTCGTCGCTTCCCGGTTGCGTGGACGCGGGAGATTCACCGGGATGATGAGTTTGACGCGCCCCGGCCGGCTGGACAGGATCACCACG
>CAVSGB010000101.1:0-5766 GCA_963726845.1 uncultured Bacteroidota bacterium
TACTTCCGGAAATTTTGCATAAAAATCGCCAACAATAAAACCTCTCATCGTAGCGCTTTTGGTTAAAATGATAGGTTGAATACGTGGTCCTACGGAAACTTTTGTTTCATTATAAAGCGATATGCTGCCACACACTGGCAATCGTGCATGTTTGTTAATATTTTCCAAAACAGCATCTGAAATTTCACCGCCAACGTTATCAAAATAAATATCAACCCCATTGGGACAAGCCTTTTGAATTGCCTGGCTTAAGTTAGAAGTAGTTTTATAATTGATAGCATTATCAAATTTGAATTTCGATTTAAGTAATTCGGCCTTTTTATCGGAGCCGGTTATACCTGCAACTTTGCAGCCCATAATTTTACCAATTTGGCCTACAATGGTACCAACTGCTCCTGCTGCACCCGATACAACAATAGTTTCGCCAGCTTTGGGGTTTCCAATTTCAGTTAATCCTAAATAAGCAGTTATGCCCGTCATTCCTAAAACGCCCAAATAGGGCGATAATTCAGAAGCCGTTGCGTCGAGCTTTTTCAAACCTTTACAATCTGAAACCTGATATTCTTTCCATTCCAACATACCTGAAACAAAATCTCCTTTTTTAAATTCCGAATTCTTAGTATCTATAACCTCAGCAATAATTCCAGATTGAATAGGTTTGTTTAATTCAAATGACGGCGTATACGATTTTGAATCGTTCATGCGGCCTCGCAAATATGGGTCAACCGAAACGTACAGCGTTTTTAACAATACATCGCCAGCCAATGGAACCGCAATAGCTTCACTTGTAAACTTAAAATCATTTAAAGTTGGTTTGCCAACAGGCCTTTTGTTTAGCAGGATTACATTATTCATTTTCTTACTTTGTTATTGCAATAGGTTTTCACCTTTTTATAATTTAGATTGACGTTTTTTCTTTAGCGGAAGTTTCTAACTCCATTTTCAAGTCTGTAGGATTGGTATTAATGAGTTCAATTTCACATGAAATATTTACTTCATCGCTCACCATAAAACCACCCGTTTCTAAAGCTGTATTCCAAACAAGCCCCCAGTCGCTTCTTTTTATAGTTCCTGTAACAGTAAACCCGGCTTTTTCATTTTTCCAAGGGTCGGTATTAAGCCCACCGAACTGAACATTTAATTTTAAATTTTTGGTAGTGCCCATCATTGTCAATTCTCCCCATAGTTCATGGTTACCATTTTCATCGGGTTTTCCAATGGAAAGGGATGTAAATGAAATTTGTTTGTGTTTCTGCACATCAAAGAAATCGGCGCTTTTTAAATGTTCGTCACGATTTACATCGCCAGTACTTATTGATGAGGCATCTATCCACAAATCAATTTCAGCGGTCGAAAAGTCTTTCAACGTTGTGTAGATGTTTGCATCGAAGGTTTTAAATGAACCTTTTACATTTGAAATCATCAAATGCCTTATTTTAAAGTCGATTTCGCTATGAGCTTGGTCTACTGACCATTTTGTTTTGGTAGTAACTAAAGATGTTTCCATTATTAATGTTTTATTAGTAAGCTACAAAGGTGATATCCTTTATAGTAATATATATTACATAACTTTTGAGAATTGTTACATCATTCACACTTATTCAACGTGGTTTTATGGTATCAGGAGAAGTAATTTGCAACTCTAAGGTGCTGTCATTTATTAAATTATTTCGAGGTATTTTTTTAATATTTACAAGCTGTACTTTTGTAGGCACTTTTTCGATTTTTAAAAATTGGTTTGCCAAAAGTAAAATTATAGAGGTCAAGAGTGCGATTGTAGTTAGTCGCACAGCTGTTATATAACTTTTATTTCCACCTTCTGTTATTTTTTTATTTTTACTATACGAGCTCGAATTTGCTTCTATTTCATTTAATAATATTTCTTTATAGGTTTTTTCTAAAAGCACTTGGTACTTTTCTACATTGTAAGCCTGATCTAGCGGTTTTGTTTTGAAAATATTTAACATTAAAAGAATTGCCCAAATAAATAAAGCAATTGGGATAATTGAGACTAATTGAATAGGTAGAAATGCACCTACAAGGTTACTTAGGAAAAAAGGAATGAAAAGGGCCGTAACGCCAATAATTGTGCCTGCATAAGAATGTTGTTGACGATATGAATCTACTTGCTTTTCAACAATTTCTTTTGAATTAACTGCAAAAAATTCCAAATGCCGTAAGTCTTCCATTCTGATGTGATAAATTGTATGATTAAATGTTGGTTACACTTTTTGCTTTGGAACTTTGTCACCTTCTTTTCTTGCTTCACTTATGCCAATGGCTATAGCTTGCTTACGGTTTTTTACAATTCCACCTTTACCACCTTTGCCCGATTTTAATTCGCCTAGTTTAAATTCATGCATGACTATTTCAATTTTGTCGTGGGCTTTTTTCGAATATTTTGCCATTATACTTTGTTATTAAAATTGTGATTGAAAATTATTTTGCAAATGTCAGTATCCTTTTAATGAAATGTGTTACACAATTTTTGAAATAAGTTATATGATTCATATGATTTGTCATTGAACTTTGAAATGTGAGAGTCACAGCTAATATTAAAGTATCTTTGCTTATATATCAAATTTGAATTTGTACCCTGTTAAGATGGGTTAGAAATACCATTTATTATAAAATCCCTGATGAAATTCAAAAATATACACATTATCATTAACCCAGAATCAGGCCATTATGAACCTATCGTCGCTTATCTGAATGATGCTTTTCATGGGTCTAATATTGAATGGGGATTATCGATTATGAAAGATGATAATGATGCTAAGGGTTTTGCACAACAATGGCTGGGTAAAGTAGATGTGATAGCTGTTTATGGTGGCGACGGAAGTATATCAGAGGTAGCTCAGGTATTGAAAGGAAGCGATACTCCTCTGGCCATAATACCCGGAGGGACTGCAAATGTTATATCAAAAGAATTAGGGATTCCTCAGAATACAATTGAAGCTATTGAATTACTAAAGAGTTTTAATACGGAATGTATTCTAATGGATATGGCCACTGCAAATGATAATCTTTTTATGATCCGCATGAATCTTGGCATTATGGCAGATATGGTGATAGACGCAACCAGTGAGATGAAAAATAGGGTAGGTCAGTTGGCATATGGCATAGCTGGAATGCAATCAATAATGAAAACCGAACCTATATCGTATAAAATGAAAATAGATGGCCGCGAAATTGTGGAAGAAGGTGTTGCCCTTACGGTAACCAATTGCGGAAATATTGGCATCGAAGATTATTCTTTTTTGCCTGATATAAGCATCCATGATGGGTTACTTGATGTGATTTTGCTAAACCATGCTGATTTGATGTCAATAGTAAGAATTGCAGGAACCACACTCATGAAAACTGAATCGGAAGTATTAAAACATTGGAAGTGTAAGGAATTTGAAATCTCATTTGACACTCCGCAAAAATTTATTTTGGATGATTTTGCAATGGAGGCTAAAAATTTTCATATAAGAGTCATTCCAAATGCATTAAAAGTACTTGTGCCTTTAAAAAAACCTACTTGAAATTATGTTTAAAAAGATAAAAAGTCATTGGATAGTTTTAGTTATTTTAATTCAAAAGATGTTTGACATACTTCACCAATTAATAATGGGGATTCCCAGCCTTAAAAGATGTCAGATATCAGCTCACATATATTTGGGTGGACAATATAATTTAAATGGGTTAAAAAAATTGAAACTAATGGGCATAACAGCAATTGTGAGCATGCGAGAAGATTCAATATATAATGAAGCTCATTTTGAGGGATTTAAATTTTTACACCTCCCAACCGCTGATAATACTCCTCCAAAGATGGATGATTTAATAAAAGGAACGAATTTTATTGATGAAGAAATTAATAGAAATGGGAAAGTTTACATCCATTGCCGGCAAGGATTAGGGAGAGGGACCAGTATGGTAATTGCTTATTTGCTTAAAATTGGAACAACATTTGACGATGCATTTGCCTTAAGTAAAAAGTGTAAGGCCATTTATTAATCCAACACGTCTGCAAATACAAAGACTTAAAGAATTAGAGATTTATTTCAAAGAATCCCTGACTAATTAAGATTTGGCAACTAAAGTTAACCTAATAATAAAAAGCGGATTGAATTATATATTAAATTTAATCAGCTCGCTCAAAATCGATAAAACCAAATTCAATATTAATATGCGTAAGACGTGCTTTTAATTTTTGACCTACTTTTAAGCCATTGAACCCTTTTACAAGTTTCCCTTCAACATGCGGATGAAAAAGCCTTATCCATGTACCTTTGGGGCGAAGCGCCGCTGACAATAGCTTCAAATACCTGGCCAATCTTTGATTTCATGAGTATGGCATTGGCTGACTTTTCAACCTGACGCTCAACTTTCCTCACATCATCTTCCTTTAAAGTACAGTGGTGGGCAATTTCTTCTAATTGCTCTGTTGAATAAGGTATGGGTTTGCCCGCTATGGCAGACTTGAGCAAACGTTGTGTTACTAAATCGGGATAGCGCCTATTGGGCGCAGTAGAATGTGTATAATCTTTTACTGCCAGTCCGAAATGGCCTGGTGGTGTAGTGCCGGGTATATCAACAACATATTCCCCGAACCCAAAAGTTTAAGTACATTAATAGACATATCAACGAAATGCAACGGGTCTTTTTGTTTGAAAAACTTAAGATAGTCGGAAAGTGATTTGGAATCTGCTTCTGCGGGTAAAGAAAATCCGTTCTCTGATGCCAATTCTACAATCCTGTCCCACCGTTTAGGAATACGGACAACTCTTCTCAGTGAAGGAAATTTTTCTCCAGTTAAGTAACGAGCTGTTGTACCATTTGCGGCAATCATAAAATCTTCAATCAAATCTTTAGCCCTGTTTCTTTGCTCAACCTTCATTTCACTCAAGGTATCTCCATTAAAGATCGGGGAAGCTTCAATTGTTTCAAGTTCTAAAGCGCCATGTTCATACCGCAAAGCTTTCATTTTTTGAGCCATACTGTCTTGCAGCCTAATATTTTCAGCCAGTCCTTTGACCTTTGTAATTTCAGAAGGGATAGTGCCCTTGCCTTCAAGCCACGCAGCTAAGCTTATATATTGGAGTTTTGCATGGTTGCGCACAGTTGCCTGACAAACATTGTATTGTAATACATTTCCATCGTCTCCCAATATCATATCAACCACAATTGCACAACGGTCGGAATCGAAACAGAGCGATGTAAGATTGGTTGATAAATTCTCAGGTAGCATAGGAAATATCTTGGCAACCGTGTATACAGAGGCTGTGTTTTGGCTGGCATGATTGTCAATATTGGATTTAGCAGCAACCAATGCATCAACATCAGCAATAGCAACCATTATCCTTACCCTATTTCCTTCAAGTTGTTCCGCACATGTTAATTGGTCCAGGTCAAGGGAATCATTATTATCTATTGAACACCACAGCATATTACGTAAATCTTGGGATATTTCAGGTTTGTAGGTAGCCGGAAGTACTATTTTATTTAATTCTGAGATTTCAGCATCAGGGTATTCCGGCACCAAACCTCTTGAAACCATTGCGTCTCGGGCAATATTCTGTAAGATAACCCGGTCAGTATTGTTGTTCATGATGTTTTATTTAAGGTATTATTTAAATTTTCAGTGAGATTTTAACTAACTGCTTTTGCCAAAAGAAAAGCAGCAGCAGCAGCAATTATTCCAGTAACAGCTACCTTAATTGTTCCCTTAATAAGAGGTTGGGCTGTCATTCTACTTTTAAAATATCCAAATATGAT
>CAVSGB010000102.1:0-7820 GCA_963726845.1 uncultured Bacteroidota bacterium
ATTACATCTTTGTTCCTTGATATTAGCTTTATTCAAATTAATACTGAATATGAAACAGTGTGCAAAAAATAAAAAAAAATCAAGTAGTTTTTTTCATTATAAGCCCAATCTGTGGATTATCGGTACCTCATTTATTCTACTTGTATTTTTTTATTATGGTTACCTCATAAAGGATGATCTGGCGATTTTTCCTAAAAACAGTACTATTAATATTGATTATTTTAATGATAGTATAGTCGGTGGAAATTCAAAAATAATACAACATAGCGCATCTGATACTGCCATTAGCCTGACTTTTAATTTAAAGGAAGGATTTATAAATCCTTATGTTGGAATTAATATTGCTCCTAAAAACAATAGCACTATTGATTTATCCCAATATAACCAGTTTCAGTTTGAAATAGAAGGAAATGACATAAAAAATATTATCGCCGTAATCATTACCCGAAATATCAATACTGATATCAGTTCAAAAATCAGGGAACTATATTTCACTGGCAACTTTGAGATTACACCAAACAGGAGGCAATTTCATTTATACCTGGAGCAGTTAAAAATCCCCGATTGGTGGTACGAAGTAAATAAACTTTCTCCCAGTAAAAAACTGTTGCCGGATTTTCAGCATGTTATCCGAATTAATTTTGCTAATGGTTCTACTCCAATTGGGGAAGTTAAACGTTCGTTACGGATTTATTCCATTTTGTTTACCAGAAATAACACAACGTTAATAATATTACTTGTTATTGCAGAATTTATTATTTTATTGCTTCTAATAGTAATGCATTATTTTAGGTTCTATTCAAGAAAAAAAAATTTACCAGTCACAATTACCTACAAACCAGTTGATATTGAAAATGAGAACAAGCAATTGCGAACCTTTCTTGATTATATAAATAGCAACTTTTACGATAATAATTTAAATCTTGAGAATGTGTCACGTTTCACTGGCATTAACCAGAGGAGAATAGCCGATACAATTTTGAAAACATTTGGTTGTAATTTTAAAACCTATATTAATCAAATACGGATTAATGAATCAAAAAGACTTTTGCTGAAATCGGAATTAAATATTGGTGAAATAGCCTTCAGGGTTGGGTTTAATAATCAAAGCCATTTTAACCGTGTATTTAAAAGTATTGTGCGATTAAGTCCTTCCGAATTTATAGAAACCAGGCAATAGCTTTTTTTACATTTTTTGTCAAAAAAATCCAATTTTTTGTCAAAAGAAAAAGAAGGATTACGACGAATATTGCATTCCAATATTGCCGGGTTTTATGAAACACAAATGTTGACCCATTTGATTTGGAAATTAATAAAAAGTTTCCATAAAAATAATGACTTAAACTTATGAGAAGAATTTGCAGATTTTTATTGATTTCCGGGCTAACATTATTAAGCAACCAGGTGTATTCTCAAATCGTTCCAGCATCGTATGAAGTTGCAACATGGTCAGGTTTCAGGACTGCAGCGATCAGTTATACTTTTGATGACGGTTGTACCAATCAGCTTAAAATAGCTGTTCCTTTGTTTGATAAATATGGTTTTAAACTAACTTTATTTACAATTACAAGTTGGGTAACTGATTGGTTTGCTCTGAAATTAGCTGCTGCCAATGGCCATGAAGTGGCTAGTCATACGGTTACGCACCCCAATTTTAGAAATATTACACTTCAGCAACAAAAAGCAGAGTTGCAGAATTCGAAAGATACAATCGAAAGCCATATTACAAATAAAAAATGTATTACCCTGGCATATCCATATTGTGCTACAGGAAATGACAGTGCTTGCAGCAAATATTACATTTCAGCACGGGGTTGCCAGGGCTTTATTGAACCGAAAACACCCGGTTCTTATTTTAACATAAGTTCAGTAGCTGGCGGAAATCTTGGAGTTATAAATACATTGAACGACTTTAAATCAAGATTTACAAGTGTGGCAAATACAAATGGCTGGTGTGTATTCCTTTTTCATGGTATTGATAATGATAGCGGATATTCACCTGTTACATCATCCGAGTTAACAAGAAGTATTGAATATCTAAGTGTTCGCAAAAGCAAGTTCTGGGTAACTACATTTTTAAATGCTACTCTTTATTCAAAAGAACGTGATGCTGCTAAAATTACAGAAACCTCTGTTACCGATTCTGCGATAGCTTTAAATGTTTCTGATACACTTCCCGATTCAATTTATAACTTTCCGCTTAGCCTTCGCTTTACTTTACCTGCCAATTGGCCATCGGCCAATGTTACACAAAACAACGTTAAAGTTCCAATACGCATAGTTCTAGTAGATTCGGTTGTATATTTAACTTTTGATATAATACCTAATGCCGGAGTGGTAATACTTACTAAAAACCTGACTCCTGTTACTCCTGATGTGGATACTCTTCCGGCTGATGATGCTGATCCGGTGGGTATTCAGCAACCCAAAAAAATGGGTTCAGAAATCAGGGCTGTATTCAACAATGGAAAATTACTCATTTCTTTGTCTTATATTTCAAATAAAAAACTGATAGTTAGTTTATATGATATCAGGGGAATTGAATTGTTTTCTCAAAAGACAGGATATATAAAGGAAAAAGAAATATCTATCGACCTAAATAAATATACTTTAAAATCAGGAGTTTATTTCGTAGACATTTCTAATGGAAAAAGTTCATTGAGTAAACAAATAATTATTAATTAATATGTTCCATTCTATTTTAAATACAAGTATTATGAAAAAAATTCTTTTTACAATAGGTTTAATCTATTCAACATTTTGTTTTGCAGGTTCCGTTGACACCATACCTGCCAACAATAGTTCCATTGAATATACGGGAAGGATTGACTTTACCAACCCGCTCTCCCCAACGTTTTCATATTCAGGAGTTTCGATCCGGGCATGTTTTACGGGTACAAGCATAGCTATGATTATGAATGATAATACAGGCCAAAATTATTATGACCTCATTCTCGATGGTAAAATGCTCGATACAGTAAATATCAAAGTGGGTAAAAAAATATATCTAATAGCCAGTGGGCTCCAAAACACAACACATGAAACAGAAATATTCAAGCGGACAGAACAACAGTTTGGCAAAACCCAATTCTTCGGATTTATTGTAGATAAAGGTTCTTCCCTTACAGCCATAGTAAGTAAACGCACGAGACTTATTGAATATATTGGAAATTCAATAACTTGCGGTTATGGCGACGAAGGGGTAAATGGCGGAACGTTTGGGCCGACTACCGAAGACCATTATATGACCTATGCTGCCATTACATCACGTAATTTCAATGCCCGCCATCTGGCTGTTTGTAAATCGGGAATTGGAATTTATCGAAATTATGGTGACCCCCTCACTGGTAGTGCTGACTGTATGACAAACGATTATACGCGAATTTATTTGTATGATGCAAATCCAAAATACTCTTTCACAGACAGACCGGACTTGGTTTGTATTGATCTGGGAACAAACGATTTTAGTACCAATGGTGGCGATTCGGCCAAATTTGTAAGCACTTATTTTCGTTTAATTGATACTATTCAAACCAAATATTCCAAGCCTGATATTATTTGTTTGCTTGGCCCTATGCTTTCTGATCCAACTCTAAGCATCGTGAGGAAATATTTAAAACACATTGCCGATTCGGCTAGTCACAAAGGCAAAGGAAACGTTTACTTCTTTGAAATGTCGCAACAAACAGGTGCGCTTGGACTTGGAATAGACTCTCACCCCACTGTGGCACAACATTTAAAAAACGGGATGGAACTTACCGGGTATATCAAATCATTGAAAGGATGGAAAATAAATCCATTGGTAATAAATGCCAATGTTATTGCTGCAGACCATATACAACTTGAGTTTAACACACCCGTGCATGATTCACTAATAACATTTTCAGGTTTTAATGTTTATGGAGACAGCGTTCAATATACCATCAGCAACATTTATCCTGATACAGCAGATAATAAAATAGTTGATATTTTGCTTAAAAAAAATATGTCTGTGGGAGAAAAGATCAGCCTCAGTTATATCCCCGGAACTGTTAAATCTGCAGACTCTATAGCGGTAGGGGCCATCGATTTTCTTAACATTCAAAATAATCTGACAGCAACAATAATTTCTGCCGGAGCAACAAGCGCCAATGGAACAAGGGTCAATCTTACTTTTAACAAAAATTTAAAAGTTGGTTCTACAATTGACGGTCTTATTTTAACAGGCAACCGAGGGGTAATTGCCATTGATTCTTTTAGTATCAAAAACAGGCTATTGACTTTATTCGTCAGGAACGCTATAACGATTGGCGATTCTGTATTTGCAGGTTATACCGGAACAAATCTTTATGGCATTGACGATATTCCTTTAAGCAGTTTCTCTAAAATGGTCATTAAAAATACTTCTACGTATTCCGTAATACCTGTTAATTTCGAAAAATCTTTAAATATTTACCCTAACCCGAACAATTCAGGGATATTCTTTTATTGTTTAAATAAATCCGTGATCCATGGGAAAACCAAATTAGAAGTAATAAATAGTAATGGAGTTATTTTATATAAGCAAGTTCTTTCAGAAACCAAGGGACAAATTGACCTTGGTGGTAAAGTATCAAAAGGGATATACTTTTTTAAACTTACTTATGACAATTCAGTAATTACAAAACCTATTGTTATGGAATAAAACAAAAGCAATCAACCACTTATTTAGGTGGTTTCTTTCATAGTAAGTGAAATCCGTTTTCGGGGAATATCAACCTCAAGGACTTTAACTTTTACATGCTGGTTTAGTTTAACTATTTCGCCCGGATCGGAAATATATCTGTCTGCTAATTGGGAAACATGAACAAGCCCGTCCTGATGAACTCCGATATCAACAAAGCACCCAAACCGTGTAATATTGGTGACAATACCCTGCAACTCCATTCCAATCCTTAAATCTTCCATTTTGTGAACATTCGGGTCGAACTCAAAAATTTTAATTATCGTCCTTGGATCAAGGCCTGGTTTAGCCAATTCGTTCATAATATCATTCAAAGTTGGAATTCCAGTTTTCGATGTTATGTAATTCATAATATTAATTTTTGTTCGTATTTCAGGCTGCTTCAATAAAGTATCGACTGTTTCGTTCAAATCCTCTGCCATTTTTTCGACTATATAATAGCTTTCAGGATGCACGGCGCTGTTGTCTAACGGATTTTTTGCTTCCGGGATACGAAGGAAACCAGCACATTGCTCAAAAGCTTTATCTCCCATACGAGATACTCTTATTAAATCAGCACGAGAATTGAAAGGCCCAATTTTTGAACGATAATCTACAATATTTTTTGCCAATACCGGCCCCAGCCCAAACATAAGTCAGTAACTGTTTACTGGCAGTATTTACATTCACGCCGACTTTATTCACACAAAGTTCAACAACCTGTTCCAGGCTTGTTTTAAGCTTGTTTTGATCTACATCATGTTGATATTGCCCCACTCCTATCGATTTTGGGTCAATCTTTACCAGCTCGGCCAGTGGATCCATAAGCCGCCTACCAATAGAAACTGCACCACGGACAGTAACATCGTATTCCGGAAATTCTTCACGCGCAACAGGCGAAGCAGAATAAACAGAAGCACCGCTCTCATTAACAATAAATACTTTTACATCGCGCTCAAAGCGGACTGTTTTAACAAAACTTTCTGTTTCCCGGCCTGCAGTACCGTTCCCAATTGCAATCGCTTCAATTTTATAAGTATTTACCAACTGGTTTATTTTAGCAGCCGATTGACCGCGCTCGTTCTGTGGTGGATGCGGATAAATAGTTTCATTGTGCAACAAATTTCCCTGGGCATCCAGACATACCAATTTACATCCCGTTCTAAAACCGGGATCAAGTCCCAGTACATTTTTCTGTCCAAGGGGTGGGGCAAGCAATAATTGTCTTAAATTTTCGGCGAATACTTTTATGGCCTCATTATCCGATTTTTCTTTTGAAATTGCCATAAATTCTGTTTCAATCTGTGGGCCAAGCAAACGCTTATATGAATCAAGGATTGCTAATTGAACATGTTTAACACACTCATTTTTCCCCTTTACAAAAATTCCATTAAGAATTTCAATTGCATTGACTTCCTCCGGTTCAATTTTCAATTTCAGGAAACCTTCTTCCTCACCACGCCGCATTGCAAGATAACGATGCGATGGACATTTTTTCAATGATTCTTTAAAATTATAATAATCGCCATATTTTATACCATCCGGCTCTTTTCCTTTTATAATTTTTGAATAAATAATTGCATCTTTTGCAAATAATTGGCGAATGGCATTACGGGCGCGCTGGTTTTCGCAAACCCATTCTGCTATTATGTCACGGGCGCCTTGCAAAGCATCTTCATTCGAAGTTATTTTGTCGTTTATATACTGACTTAATTTTTTGTCGATGTTTAGTTCTTCTTGTTTCAAAATAATTGCCGCCAAAGGTTCAAGACCATTCTCTCTTGCAATGCCGGCGCGTGTTTTTCGTTTTTGCTTAAATGGAATGTAAATATCCTCAAGCTCAGACATGATATATGTTTCATTCAGCTTTTTCAACAATTCACCTGTCATCTTGCCTTGTTCTTCTATCGAGTTTATTATTGTTTCACGCCGTTTGTCAATTTCAACATATTTATCAAGAAGGTTTTTTATACCCGCCACTGCTACTTCATCCATACTCCCGGTAAGCTCTTTCCTGTAGCGACTTATAAAAGGTATTGTTGCACCATTTTCTAATAATTCAATAGTATTCCTTACAAATTCATTTTTTAAGTTTAAACTTTTCGAAATCAATTCAACATGCGACTCTGTCATTCTGTTTGATTTATTATTGTTATAGAATTACTCTTTGTTCTTTGTTCTTTTCTTTATTCTATTCTTTCAATTGCTAATATATATATTTCATTTTATTAATTCAATTCTACGTAATTAAATAATATCCTTTTGGATGAAAAAGAAATTATCCGTAATATTGTAATAGCAATAATTCTGAATTAGAATTTCTTTATTTGATTTTTAAAATATATTTTCCTCTAAAAGTGCAAGACAGATATGATCTGCTATGATGCATAATTTGTTTTTTGAATTTAAAAAAAGAAACGATTTACTATGAGAAGAACAGGACTTCTATTTTTGCTGTTTCTTATTTTGCAGCAATATGCATTGGCCCAAGTGGTCATTACCGGGACAATTACAAGTATCGATGACAACTTGGGCCTGCCTGGGGCTGCTGTCGTAGTAAAAGGCACTACAATAGGAACAACTGCTGATATTGATGGTAAATACAAACTCTCAGTTCCCCAGGATGCTACTCTGTTATTTAGTTTTGTAGGTATGGCCCAACAGGAAGTAAAGGTTACTACGCAAACTGTGATTGATATTGTGTTAAAGTACGATGTATTTAAAATGGAAGAAGTTGTTGTAGCCGGTGTAGCCAGCGCTACACCAAAAAGAAACCTGAGTGTTTCGGTAACAAGGGTCGATTCGAAAGCGCTCGAAGATGTTCCTCCTACTTCTGCTGCTTCAGCCCTTCAGGGAAAAGTTGCTGGCGTTACCATTATCAGCAGTGATGGCACACCTGGTTCTTCGTCGAATATACGTTTAAGGGGAACAAATTCATTACTTGAAGGCGAATCGCCGCTAATCTTAATAGATGGTGTTACATTCGAAGGGGAACTGGCTGATATTAATGCGGATGATATAGAAAACATCGATGTCGTTAAAGGGGCCTCTGCTTCTGCTTTATATGGGTCAAATGCCGGTAGTGGAGTATTGGTCATTACATCGAAGCGGGGAAAATTCAGCGAAGAAAGCTCTACTG
>CAVSGB010000103.1:0-5381 GCA_963726845.1 uncultured Bacteroidota bacterium
TATTTTGAAGTTTATTACATTCTGTTAAGCATGTTTCATCGGGCGTTTCAATTCCTACAAATACTTTTGCGAAGCCGCCTTAACCATCAAATCCATTAAATCTTTATCATCGGCTAGGTTAATTGATGCCTCTGTTGTGAATATAAATGGAAAACTGTTTAATTCCATCCAACTTATAATAGCAGGTAGCAAATCGGTTTTCAATTTATGTTTGTGTCCAATAAAATTATCATCCACGAAAAACACGCTTCCTTTCCATCCAGTTTTTAATATCATATTTAATTCAGTTATTATCTGAACAGTGGTTCTTTGTGCGCACCTGTCGTCCAAACAGGGCAGTAATATCACAAAATTCACAATCAAAGGGACAACCACGGGAATATTGTATTCCTGCTACCGCATAATTGCCAAGTTTTAAAAGTGAATAATCAGGTACAGGAGATTTAGTAATATCAGCGAATAATTTCGAAAAATAGATCTTTTGGTGATTTCCGTTTTTAATATCTTCAACAAACATTGGCAGGGTAATCTCTGCTTCATTTAAAACCAGGTAGTCTACTTCAGGATATTGCTCGTACTCTTCAGTAAACAGAGGCCCACCTGCCACAATTTTTGTTTTAAGTTGCTTGCAACGTTCAATTACCTGTTTTACTGAATTTGACTGTACAGACATGGCACTGATAAAGACAAAATCTGCCCACGCAATATCTTCGTCCCTAAGCTTTGAAACATTTAGGTCGGTCAACCTCTTTTTCCATTCTTCAGGTAGAATTGAGGCAATAGTAATTAAACCTAAAGGAATATTCGCTGCTTTTTTCGATATAAATTTCAAAGCATGTTTAAAGCTCCAATAAGTATCCGGGTATTGAGGATAGATCAATAATATATTCATGATTTCTAATAAATTTGAACAAAGGTATTTCCGTTAAGTACCCATGTCAAAATGAAGGGATTAATATGCTAAAATTAGTGGTAAACGAAGTTAAATAATGGTTAATGTCAAAACTTAAGGGTAGGTGATATTCACCACAAAACTACTAAAGCACTTCTTTAAGCTTTAATAAATATTGACGCGAAACCGGGATTTGTTCGTTATATCCCTTAATAGTTAACCAATGATTATTGTAATTTGTATTGAGTTTCTCGATGAAATGCATATTTACAATACATATCCTGTGGCACCGGATGAAATTTGAATACTGCTTAATTTGAAGTTCAATATTCTTTAAGGTATTTCGAATAAGTTTTTTCCTGTAGTCGCCATCATCTTTATACACGATTTCGACATAATTGTCAGCAGATTTAATAAAAACAACATCTCCAATTAGAAGGTTTAAAGTTTCGCTACTATTCTCTGAAGCAAAGTCGATAGATTTGTTCAAATAATCTTCTTCGTATTTTTCGATTTGTTTTTGTATTATTTTTTTTTCAAAAATGAGCAACTCATTTTGTTGTTTTAAATTATTTATTAAATCATACAGCCCAAGTGCCACAGGGGAGGCAAGACAAATAAAAACCACCTTAAACATTATATAAAAAGAGATACTTACAAATCCGACGTAATGCAAATAAAAAGCAAAAGCGACTGAACTTAATGCCAAAATAGAAAAACCACTTAAATAAGAAGGTAAAACTGGTTCAAAATTTTCTTTTTGGTCATTTCGAACAAGCCAGGGGAAAGTAATCCGTACAAGAACTATAAACAAAAAAACAATTGCCCCTAACCCGGCCACAAATAGCAATGTGTTGTTCGGATCAAATCTGTTAAGCGGAAAAGGTTGAAAAAAAAGGACAAATAAAAACACCCCAAAACTGATACTTAAAAAAAGTCCGAGCTTTTCGCTTAAAGATAAGACTAATTGGTTTAATTTTTTACTTACCATTAGGTCTTATAAGTTCAATAATTAATGTTCTCAAAATCAATTTAGAATATGAATAAAAATGTTAATAAGTCTCTAAAGCTAAAATCTGAAAAATCTAATGATAACTATATATTTTCAATTTATATTTTATTAGAACCTCTGTTAATAAGCATTTTCAACCTAAAAAGTATTTTCGCTATTAATTGATTTTGAATAAATGCTAATAGTTTTTATAATTCGTACACAAAGATAAAATATTTTCTTTCTATATTTTTATTTAAGTTAAGCTTTGCTCGAAACAATCAAGTTTGAACAATAATTTTTTTAGAAAAATCATCCTTATGGCATAAAGTAAGGATATCGAAACAGGAAGAAATTTCAAGTTCCCAATATTGTCAGAACAATATTTCTTACTCCACCATAATTACGAAATTCGCACAAATAGATTCCCTGCCATGTACCAAGGTTTAACCTGTTATGAGAAATTGGTATATTGAGAGAGTGGCCAATAAATGAAGATTTAATATGTGCAGGCATATCATCATCACCTTCCAGGATATGCGAATAAGAAATGTCGCCGTCCGGTACAAACTTGTTCATGAAATTATTAAAATCATATCGGACAGATGGGTCAGCATTTTCATTAATTGCAAGCGCTGCTGAAGTATGTTTTATAAAAATATTCAATAACCCATACGCTGGCAGTTCTTGCAAGTTTTTCTCAATAATAGCTGTAATCAGGTGAAATCCTCTTTTAAATTCAGGTAAAACTATTTCTTTTTGGGTTAACATATATTAATAGATTATATTTCTTTCTTTAAAACAAAATTATCTATTTCACATTTGGATCTTTTTAAAATCTTCATGAAACAAATTAGAAAGAAAAATTGTAATTTTCAAAATAAATAATAGGTTTGATAAAGAGAAAAAAACTATTTAAGATCCGGTATATTTCTGGAATAATATGTATTTTCCTTGTATTCGAAAAAATTACCAGCCAGGAAAATAATTTGAAATCATTATCGGGTATAGTAAAAAATACTTATAATGAACTACTTCCTGATGTTACTATCAAAATCAAAAATAAAGATAAGTCAAATAAAACAGATTTCCGTGGATTATACAGCATTGTGGCAGTTAAAGGCGATTCAGTAATATTTTCACATCCCGGTTACACCAATAGCAGGATTTGCCTTCCCGATACAATAAAATGCACTTTTTGTTCTTATGACATTGTTATGATTCCCGATACTATAGTAATTGAAGCTGTATCGCTTTTTCCATGGAAAACGTATAATGAATTCAAACAGGCATTTTTATCTTATGTTCCGCCCAGAAACAGGGAAATAGAAAATGCGGTGCATAATATTGCACTGGTGCAAACTTATGCACTATTATATAATGAACCAGATCCGGAAAGAAATTTTAATGATGTTATGAAGCTGCAGGTTGACAGGGCTGCTAATTACGGGATGGTGCCATCGATAAGCCTTCTAAATCCATTTGCCTGGGCTAAATTTATACAAGCTATCAGCAATGGTTCTTTATTTAATTCGAGAGATATGCCTGAACCTCCTAGATAGTGGGAAACAGATATTCGATGTTCGAAATGCGATGCTTTAAAATTTTACAATCATTATCTTTCAACTACACAGCATTGTGTCAGCACAACACCCATTATCATATCGTAGCCATCGCACTTGCCTTTTAGCTTTACTATATCGCCAACTTTAAGCTTTGATATTTTTTCTGAATTTTCAACATTATATAGCGAGTCAAAACCACAACTAACACCAGACGATGAATTTTCAAGTACAATGGTCTGTATAATATTGCCTTTTTTAGAAATATCTGCAATTTTGCCATTCACCTGAATTGCTTTATCGCCATATACCTTATAACAAGAATCTTCTTTCTCACCGAACTGTATTATTAAATCGGCTGCTGTTAAAGTGAATGCAGGTTTCTCATTTGCCAGGTTTCGATGTGGTTTATGAAATACATATAAATAGACACCAATTCCGCATATCAAGCCAACTATGAACAGATATAAAATTATTTTAAAAAACTTTTTCATACTTTTAATTAATTATATTAGCTGAATAGAAAATTCAAACTTAATAACAATTTAAATTTCATTTTTGTTGTTTTCTATAAATAATTTAATATTATTTAAGATAAATATACCTTTTAATGTTTTTATATTTATTATCAGGGTTTTTATTGAAAACTTTAATAATATTTTTATGGTGAAAATTAGAAATTCAGGTCATAGAAGTGCCCTAAAATTAGAACTTTAAAGTGACATATTCATAAACTTTTTTAACTTTGACACATTAGAAAGAAAATACACAACTGAAAACTTTAAAATTAATTTCTTTTGAGATATTCAAAATAAAAAAATTAGTTTATGAAAATCCCAAAATCAACATACAACTGGATTAGCCTCTGCGGAATTTTCCTTGCAGCCAACAGTTTGATTCTGATCATCGTATTGTTTATCATATCCATAACATTAGATACTGGTCATTCATATTGGGGTTTATACATATACATTGTGCTGCCTTTAATATTAATTCTTGGTTTAGTCCTGATCCCGATCGGGATGCTTTCAAAAATTAAAAAAGTAAAAAGCCTGGGCAACGATACTAAGCTCGGCTGGCCGGTATTGAACCTGAACAATCCAGGACACAGAAAAGCATTGGCAATCGTATCTATTGTTACATTGGTGTTTATCTTGATTTCTGCCGGAGGCAGTTACCAGGCGTTTCATTATTCCGAGTCTGTAGAATTTTGCGGAAAATTGTGCCATTCGGTTATGAAACCAGAATATACGACTTATTTAAATTCTCCACATGCCAGGGTAAAATGTGTTGAATGTCATGTTGGGGAAGGTGCCGATTGGTATGTTAAGTCAAAATTATCGGGTTTATACCAGGTCTATTCTGTACTGTTTAATAAATATTCACGCCCGATTTCAACTCCGTTGCATAACCTTCGACCAGCGCGCGAAACCTGTGAAAACTGTCATTGGCCACAAAAGTTCTATGCAAAAAAACTTCGCAACCAACGAGGTTTTTTAAAGGATTCAGCAAATACAGCATGGAACATTTCTTTATTAATGAAAATTGGTCCGGATTACAGTGCATATGGACTTAGTGAAGGGATACACTGGCATATATCCAGCGATATTAAAATGGAATATATAACTTCAACAAATGACAGGGAATCAATTCCCTGGATAAGGTTTACCAATAAAAAAACAGGCATTGTAAAGATTTTTCAAGATGAAGAAAACAAATTAACGAAAGAGGCATTTGATTCCCTTCAGGTTAAAGTAATGGATTGCATGGATTGTCATAACAGGCCATCACATTCTTATAAATCGGCTCCTGAATATCTTGACAATGCAATGTTATCTGGTTCAATTCCAACAGATCTGCCATACATTAAAAAAGCGGCCTTAAAAGTTTTAAAAAGTGAATTTTCTACCGACAGATTCAGCCCGAATTATGATAA
>CAVSGB010000104.1:0-10063 GCA_963726845.1 uncultured Bacteroidota bacterium
GCGATGGCTGTTGCTAAAGCCGACCTGAATGGCAAAGCACAATTTGTTGGATTGGTTGCATTACATGATCCACCAAGACCTGATTCAAAAAAACTAATTGACGAATTAAAAGATTTAGGGGTATCTGTTAAAATGCTTACAGGCGACGCCCTCCCCATTGCAATTGAAATTGCAAAAGCAGAGGATATTGGCAGTGAAATTGTAAAAGCTTCGGAATTAAAAAAAGAAGATAAGGAAAAAGTTATTGAATTGTTAGAAAAGAGCAACGGGTTTGCAGAAGTTTTCCCGGAAGATAAGTATGATATTGTGAAAGTATTTCAGACAAATAAGCATATAGTAGGCATGACCGGCGATGGTGTAAATGATGCCCCGGCTCTAAAACAAGCTGAAGTTGGAATTGCAGTAAACAATGCATCTGATGTTGCCAAAGGCGCTGCCAGTATTGTTTTAACTGAAGAAGGATTAACAAATATACTTAGCCCGATAAAAGTGGGACGAATGATGTTTGAGCGTATAAACACCTGGATACTTAATAAAATTTCCAGGACCATATTAAAAACCTGTTTTGTTGTTGTTGCATTTCTTGTACTTGGAAAATATGTTATTACAGCATCGGCAATGCTGATAATGATTTTTATGACCGATTTTGTGAAAATTTCCTTGTCAACGGATAATGTGAAATGGCCTGAAACCCCTGCTAAATGGAATATTAATAGATTGGCCAGGATAGGAATAGTGATTGGCTTGTTTATGACATTAGAGGCATTTGGGCTTCTATATATAGGTTTACACTTCTTCAATTTAAATGCCGATACAAAAGCGCTCAGTACTTTTTGTTTTGAATTATTACTTTTTTTTGCATTGTTTTCAATATTTATAATCAGGGAAAGAAATCATTTTTGGCAATCATCACCAAGTAAAACACTTCTACTTCTAATCGTTGCCGACATGATTTTAGGTATATTTTTTTCAACTTTTGGACTATTGGGCTTTAAAGCAATTCCAATAAAACAAACCATTGTTATAATTATTTATGCAGCTTTTTTCTCATTTATACTGAACGATTTTATCAAGTTTTGGCTTATAAAAATATGGCCTATAAATATTACTAAAAAATTATAAACTAAAAGAAAATTATTATTGACAACTAACCTATTTAGTCAATAATTCAAGGAACACTGACTTTGAAGAATCAGCCCATTTTCGAAATTCAACAGAAATATCTTTATGTTTTGGAATATACTCAACTAAGCTTGTCAGGTTGAATGTTTCGCAGTGAATTCCTGCCCCGGCAATTGTTCCGTCAAGGGCGTTACATGCTTGCTCAACATCGCCATAAACCGGTACCATCATTATAGGTTTACCAAGGTACATAGCTTCGCATATTGATTCAAAGCCGGCTGTTGATGAATAAGCCTTACAATTACGCATCAATTCAAGAAATTTGGCATCATTAATTTTATGAAAAAATAATTTAGGGGCAACCTCTAAAGTTTCAATGGCATCCTTTTTATCCCAAAAAAAGTGTAACTCAATTTCAGGATTTGCTTTGTGCCATAACTCAATATCTCCGGCATATCCGCTATTTACCATGTAACCTAATATGTAGTTGTGGTTTTCAGGGATTAATTTTGTAACCTCAGGTCGCAACAATGGCGGAACTATGTATAACTTTTTATCAGGTAAATTATCCATTGGCCTAAATGACAATGCCAAATATTTTTTAGCCCTAAGGGAAACAATATGGGTATTAATTTTCATTAAGTGTTTATCAATTGTAAAACCTTTTGGAAATTTAAACCCTGGATGATTGAATAAAAATTGATGCCCAATACATATATAAGTCGCTTTCGGCCTATATATTGCAGAATATAAACCTGAAAGCAAATCATAAAAATTTATTATAACATCGGGCTTAGATTCTTTTACTATTTTATTTATTGTTTTCAAACTTTTGCGGTAAGTTCCAAGTTTGAGGATATTATTGAATATAGTTTTGCCAATTCTTATTTTCTTATTATCACTATCAAAAACAAAATTTGGGCTTTCAAATAAAGTAACTTCCGTTTTAATTTTCTTAAAAATGAATTTTGGAATTTCACGCCTTTTGCTTTTCCCAATTAAAACATGAACTACCTCATGATTTTCGGAACGCAATATATCGGCAAGCGAAATAGCCTGGGTCATGTGTCCCCGTCCTTCACCTTGTACAATAAATAAAAACTTCATTTCCCCTTTTCTTTTTTAATAAAACATATTCCTTATTTATATAATCAGCAAAGATTTGAAGTATAAAGAAAATTAAAATTTAACCGAAAAACTTAATCCCGGATAAGGTTTGCTGACCATAGCCAAATTTAATAATGCGGGACTTAAATTATAAGACAGCGTATTTGCTTTATTTACCTTAATTGCATATAATGATGCATCAATCATTGAATAAACCCATAAACAACCGTATCCCAAAAATGGCACTACGGAATAATTATTGCTATAAACTCCCACCATCAGAAATGCCAGAGATGATGTAGCAATAATCATACCTTTCGTATATTGACCATTGTAAAATTGTCCTCCACCCGGATATAGAAATGAGTAGTCCCATGATAAGCCTGGGTATAAATAATAATTTTGATGCACTTCCACTTTAATAATCCTATCTATTTCATCATAATGATAAACAAACACTTTATTGTCATGGGTTTGAATTTTCAGAATTGGTTTGCCAACAGGCCTTTTGTTTAGCAGGATTACATTATTCATTTTCTTACTTTGTTATTGCAATATAATTTCACAATTGTTACACTTTGGCTGATTTTTTCTGCTTTACGTCAGATTCTAATTCCATTTTCAAATCTATTGGGCTTGTATTGATAAGCTCAATTTCGCATGAAATTGCTACTTCATCGCCAACCATTAATCCACCGGTTTCTAAGGCTGTGTTCCAAACAAGCCCCCAATCACTTCTTTTAATAGTTCCGGTAACCGTAAACCCTGCTTTTTCATTCTTCCAGGGGTCGTTTACAATTCCTCCAAACAAAACATTTAATTTTAAATTTTTTGTAACACCTTTCATTGTTAATTTTCCCCATAATTCATGATTGCCTTTCTCATCGGGCAATCCAATGGAAATAGAAGTGAAAGATATTTGTTTGTGGTTTTGGACATCAAAAAAATCGGCGCTTTTTAAATGCTCATCACGATTTGTGTCACCCGTATTTATTGAAGAGACATCTATCCAAAGATCAATTTCGGCTGTACTGAAATCTCTCAACGTTGTATAAATATTTGCATCAAAAGTTTTAAAGGAGCCTTTAACATTTGAGATCATCAAATGTCTTATTTTAAAATCAATTTCGCTATGTACCTGGTCTATTGACCATTTTGTTTTTGTAGTGGCTAAGGATGTTTCCATGTTTTAATTTTTTATGATTTAGATACAAAGGTGAATACCATTATTTTGAAAAGTGTTACATAACTTTGGCAATAAGTTACATTTTTCACACTTTTTGATCAGGCTTTTTTCTTTGGGACTTTATCTCCTTCTTGTCGCGCTTCACTTATGCCAATTGCTATAGCTTGCTTACGGCTTTTTACAATTCCACCTTTACCCGATTTTAATTCTCCAAGTTTAAATTCGTGCATCACTGTTTCAATTTTGTCATGGGCTTTTTTCGAATATTTTGACATTATCCAATTTAGATCATAGTTTCAGATGTACATTGATTTTATTCATATTTTTAATTTCAAGCATTATTAAAAATATCGATATACTTATAATCGATGCGAAAAAGCACCAGACAGAAACAACATAATGTTCATAAAAAATTAAGGTAATAAAGTAAGAAATTAAGATGGTTGTACCGAACATCCACATTCGTTTAATATGTGAAAAGAAAGCCGGGGCGATGGTTGCGATAATATAAAATATCCCGCCATATATGCTAAATGAGGCAGTATAAAATTGTTTATACGAAATATGATGCCCGATTATTTTTGCCTGAACATGATACGATATGAGAAGATAAGCCAGACAGATTGATACAAGCAATCCTATTCCAACCAATATTTTTTGTAACTTTTTACGCTTACTTTCCTTATCGAATAGTAATATTGCAATTGGCACCCACGCTGGCCATAGTACCTGTGCGAAGAACAGGAAAATATACGTTATAAATTGTTGCAGATAAAAATAGGATGGATTTGGCAGCGTTAACCACAAAAAGCCCTCGGCTATTTGTTGAACAGCAAAAATTAAAGGTATACTTGCAAACATAATTTGACGTGGATGTTGCACTTTTATTAAAGAAGCAACTCCTATTACAGAAAGGACAACACCTGCACTAAAACTTGCACTGGCCGAAAAACACATAAGCTTTTAAATTAAAATAAAATTACGAAATAGGTATCCATGCAAGACATTAAAAAGATGTTTGCGATTGAAACATCCATGCACTTGCTTTCACAACAAGGATATAATTATAACATGGATGTTTACCTTCGGTGAGCCCTGCGGGGTTCATTCGAATCAACCGCAAGATTATTAAATGTTTAAATTAAATATATTCTCATGAATAATGATTTAAAAATTAGCGATGCCCTTCATGGTGTTCATGGTGGTGTCCACGAAACCCGAAAAAACACCCGTAAGAGGTCAGGATTATTAACGATAACAACATAATAATTATTGATTTTAATATTTTATTTGCCTTTACTTTATTTGGCGTTTCTTCATTATTGCTTTTATTAGCATGAAGAAGGATTTTTGATGTTTTCATTTTGTGTAATTTTTTAATTGTTTAATTATTTTTTTCTTAAGCTGAATCTTTGTAAGAGACTCAGTTAAGAAAAATGTATGTATTTGATAAGATTTATATTTCTATGCTAAATCATTTTCAAGAATTTTTTTCTTCTCTTGATATTCTTCTGTCGTTATTTGACCTGAGGCAAACCTTTTTTGCAATATATCAAGTGGTGAATTTTTCTTGTTTCGCTGGCCCGGAATGTTGTAAGGTATTGCGAATATCCATAATATCATCACAATCCAGACAAACCACCAAATAAAGTTCATTCCCCAATAATGATTACTATAAAACATAATTTTAATTTTAATTGTGAAGTCATAATCGTCATTAATTGTTTTAGTTTGAGGTTGTATAAAAAGTCTCAGTGTCCCTTACTTTTTAGACAGCCTCATACCCTATCAAATTGTTAATCAAAATATTCAACGAGCAATTCGTTATCAACTGCCCAAACTCCCGGTGCATTCCACGCTATCCGACCGGCTTCATCTTTCTGGTACCATGAATGTACTGTGCCATTCAGCACAACCCTGTTAGTTGCAACTTTAACCTGAATCTTCTGATCGTCTAAAGACCAGTTACGGGCAATTGCCCGTTCTATATCCTCTTTTTCAATCAGATCTTTATTTTCAGATTTAATCGAAATATAATTTGTTACGCCTTTAACACCAACAAGGTTGCTTACTGATTTTTTTGCAGCTTCTTTTTGATAATTCCATTCCAAATCACCTTCTAAAGTGACCCATCCATTTTCAACTTTTACTTTTATTTTGTCGTTAGGGACTTCCCAATTCCATTTTAAAGCATTTATTATTTCACTGGCAATTTCGCTGTCAGTTTTTTCACCCACATTGCCAAACCGGATTTCAATTTTTTCTATTACGGCTTTTACACCCGAAACATTTTTAGCTGCATCTTCAGCTTCTGATTTTTTGGCATAGCTGTCAACAATTCCTGTTAAGGTTATTACACCGTCTTTTGCCGTTACTCCAATTTCAGCCGCGTTCAATAAAGGTTCCCATTTTATTGCATCCTGAACGTCTCTTTGTAAATCTTCATTTTTTTTCATTTGTAAATTTTTTATTCCCGCAACTGGCGGGACAAGTGTGAAAGTATTTTCACTAAGCAAAGTTGGTTCCTATAATTCTGTGAAGTGTTACATAATTTATGAAAAGGATTACATCATTCACACATTTTCAGCAATGCCAGCAATTAGTTGGGATCTTTATTTATAAAGCTGTAATATAAATTTAAGGCTGAATTATAAAAGATGATGGAATGCTTCAAAATAAAATTTAAAATATATAACGTATCGAGAGCGCCCCGTCATCAAACCAGAAATTTTTAATTCCAATAATATTTATTGCTGGTTTCCAGTCTATACCTATGTTAAAAGGAATTACTCTGAAGCTATATTCTAAACCCAATATTCCATCAATACCCATAATTTCATAGCTCGATCCTGGTTTTTCCCAGGTTATATAATTGCCGTTAAAGACACCAATATGACCTCCGCCTCCAATATACCATCTTAATCTTTCAGTATTGAAAGCCTGTTTATGGAACTCATAAAGGCCGGTTACTTCAAATCCTCTCCATCTTGTATCGAGTAACCCTTCAAAAGCCACCTGTGACCCAAAAAAATACTTTAGGGTCAGGCCATTGAAATAGCCAATTCTTATTCCCATCCCTGTTTTGTAATCCTGTGAATAAGAAATCGAAACCAAACAAAATGCGACTAAACAGGTTATAATAATTTTTTTCATCAACATAAATATTATGTGTCGAAATAGCTAAATAAGTTGTTTAAGTTTTAGATTGTTATATATCTTGAAATAGATTTTAGCTATTAGGTGTTAGTTATTAGGGATCAATGGAAATAGCTGGGGGATAAATATTAATTTTAAATTATATTTTAATCATTCCCTGATATAGCCCCTAAATCCCATAAAGGACTTTTTTAAATACCTGTATTTAAGCCCCTTTAGGGTTTTGGGCTTCTTAAAAGTCAAACCACTCAAGTATGTTTCTAAAGTTCTTCACTCAATTATTCCTTTTGATCCGTTATTAGCATTTAAACCAAAAGCTAATAACTTATGGCTAAAACCTAATGTAAATGTACATATTCATTCCTGCCGGATTATTACACAATTCCTTAACAGAGTTATATGATTCACACATTTATGATTTTTGGCGCTTTGTATTCAGAAGTTGCCTGAACAATGAAGGTGTTAAACCTGTAATTTTTTTAAATTGATTGGATAAATGCGCCACACTGCTGTATTGCAGCTTATAGGCAATTTCATTGAGACTGCATTTTTCGAATAAAAGCAATTCTTTTACGTGTTCAATTTTCTGTAAAATGATATATTTTTCAATTGTAATACCCTGCATGCCGGAGAAAAGATTGCTAAGGTATGCGTAATCGAAATTTACATTCTTACTGATAAAATCTGAAAACTTTGGTTTTGGTATGTCATCCGAAAGACAAATCAGTTGTTTGATGGCATTTTTTATTTTTTCTATTATTTGAGTTTTCTTATCAGCCATTAATTCAAGCCCGGCATTTCTTAGTGCGATATCAATTAATTGTAATCTTTCTTCTGAAATATTCTCTTTTAATTCAACTGAACCTAATTCAATTCTTTTATATTGAAGTCCGAGTTTAACCAGTTCGTTTTTAACCGTTGTTTTACATCGGTTACTTTCCATATTTCTTATATGTAGCATCATAATATTTGCTTTTTAAAACAATTTCTACCTGAAATAATAAAGCTGATATAAAAAGAAGGATTCTGATTAAAGCGCTGAAATAATATGACGAAGCTCTTCTTTTGTTTTTCCGAGCTTATATCCGAGCAATTCTATCATTTCTTTTTCCTTGCCTTCGTCAAAGCGCAGATCTTCGTTTGTAATTGCCGGATATTTTTGTTTGAGTTTTACTTTTTTCTCGTTCCAAAATCCTAATACATTCGTATTCATTAAAGCTAAACTAAGTGAAAAGCAAAATGTGAGGCGAAATTTTAGGTATATAAATGTACTGCATGTTTCTTCAGAAAATATTACACAATTCTGTTATAATATTACATAATTCACACATTTGTTTATGTGAATGGAAACGTAGTAAATATGAAGTTTTCAGGAATATTTTTAATTATTGTCTGCTCGTGTTGCTTAATCCATATACTGTCCTGAAATGATAACCGTAAACAACAAAAGTCATTGCTTCCATGAATAAGGAAGGCCGGTTAAATAGCGTCCAAATCAAAAATTTCCAATATTCGCCCCGTCCTTTATTTACAATTCCAATTATAACGACCGATTTAATGAAACCAGCCAAATAGCTTATTTCTATTTTCTTTTGCCTTTCATCGCGTTTTTTAAAATTCAATAAAAACTGACGTATCCTTTTATAATAAGGTTTTGTTGAATAGATATTCTGAATTATTAGTTTGTACCCTTCCAATAGTTTTAAGAAATTCATTTTTGGTACAAAATTCATGGATAAATCGGTATTGCTTCCGGTTGCCTCGATTGTTAACCTGTTTTCTGACTCAAGCCGTTCGTAAAGTTTAGTGTTTTTAGGTGCATTCAACAATCCTACCATTGCTGAAACAATGCCGCTTTGCTGGATAAAATCGATTTGCCTTTGGAAAACAGTTGGAGTGTCGCTGTCAAAACCAACTATAAAACCTGCCGAGACTTCTAACCCGGAATGTTGTATTTTCTTTACACTTTCAAGCAAATCCCTGTTTTTATTTTGAACTTTATTGCAATCATGAAGTGATGCTTCTTCAGGTGTTTCAATACCAATAAACGTTGAGCTAAACCCGGCTTCGATCATTAACGACAAAATTTTTTCATCATCGGCAAGGTTAATTGAAGTCTGGGTATTAAAAGTAAACGGGTATTTATGTTTTTGCATCCATTTTATAATAGCAGGAAGCAGGTTATTTTTTATTTCATTTTTGTTTCCTATGAAATTATCATCAACAACAAATACAGGCCCTCGCCAGTCAAGTTTATAAAGTGCTTCGAGCTCATTAATAATCTGGTTGGTATTTTTCATCCTTACCTTATGCCCGAGCAGTGAAGTTATCTCGCAAAAATCGCAGGCAAAAGGACAACCCCGTGTAACCTGTATGTTCATAAAAGCATAATCCTTTCTCGACAACAATTGATAATCCGGAACCGGGGTTTCTGTAATATCTGCATATTCATCGGTTTCGTAAATTTTCCCGGGCAGCTGGCCACTCTCTAAATCTTTCAGAAATAAAGGCAAAGTAATTTCCGCTTCATTTAAAATAAAATGGTCTATTTGCGGATAGTTATCAAATTCCTGGGTAAAAAGAGGCCCGCCAGCAACGATTTTAACTTTATATTTCACGCACTCTTCAATAACCTTGCTTACCGATTCCTTTTGAATGTACATAGCGCTGATAAATACATAATCTGCCCAAAGTATATCTTTGGCGTGAAGTTCTGATACATTCATATCAACCAGTTTTTTATTCCATGCTTTTGGAAGCATTGCCGATACTGTTATTAAACCAAGAGGTGGCACAGCCGCTTTCTTGGAGATAAATTGCAGCGCATGTTTGAAACTCCAAAACGAATCAGGATAAAGTGGAAATACTAATAAAACATTCATAACTTTTATTGTTATATTTTAAATGCAGAAATAGTTTTATAATGAATTTTGTTATTCAAATTTTATAAATACGTCAGTTATCTAATAAATTTCCGAATACCATTAAGACATTAAAAGATATTAATCTTTATGCTTATTGTCCTGTTCAGGTTTGGATTCTTTTGGTTGCTCATTCATTTTATTATTCTCTGGTTTTACATTATTAGGGTATTGTTCCTGTCTTTTATTTTCTGACGCATTTGCTTTCTGAGGCTGCGAAGGTTGAGTATGATTATTGCCGTTGTTCTGCGGTTTTATCGGATTTGATTGTTGTTCCTTTCTATTGTTTTCTGTTGGATTTGCTTTTTGAGGTTGTGTAAGCTGGACTTTATTATTGTTGTTGTTCTCTGGCTTCACAGTATTTGGGTGTTGTTCCTGTCTTTTATTATCAAGGGGATTTGCCTTCTGAGGCTGTGATGGTTGTGTCTTATTTTTGTTGTTCTGTGCTTTTACGATATTCGGATGATCTTCCTTTTTACTATTATTGGAAGGATTTGACTTTTGAGGCTGCGAAGGTTGAACTTTATTATTCACTGGTTTTATATTATTTGAATGTTGTTCTGTTTTGTTA
>CAVSGB010000105.1:0-21203 GCA_963726845.1 uncultured Bacteroidota bacterium
TGCTGTCTGTGCCTTTACATCAAAAGAAATTGTAAAATATATTAAAGGTGAACCGGGAAGCAGAAAGGAGTGGTTATTAAGCTTGTTTTCAAAAGCATGTAACCGTAATTTCAAATAAGCAGGTAAGGTATGGCAGGATGGAAACCTGCCGGGTCTTTAGATTTTGGCACGGATAGTATGTCCGCGCCAGCAAGGTTAGCATAAGTTTAAAATATTCTATTTACTTTTTGTCGTCACAAAAAGTAAAAAAGACTTGACGGCGTAAACTCGCTCCGCCTATCGGCTTCGCTCAGACAGCACGCCGCCGATAAGGAATTTTTGTTTTACGCTTCCCGCAGCATTGAAAATAGTTTTGGATTAATGGAAAGACATTAATTCACAGGAAATTTAGTACGCGTTATAAACTCTTCTCAAGAGCTGAGCGGGTAACTTAGCATAGCGATTTTGCTTCGCAGAGAAAAGTTCACCGAAGGTAAACGCGTGCTGGCTGGACATACGCACCTAAAATTTAAAATAAGGGAACCTTTCAAAATCGAAAAATGCTTAAAAGATATTTATTCAAATACAGACATATTATTAAATATGGAGCCATTGGAATTACAGGTGCATCAATTGATTACTTAATATTTTCATTTCTGACGATTAAACTTGGCTTATTTTACCAAATCGCAAATGCTATAAGCGTTAGTTGCGGAATCAGCAATAACTACGTACTGAATTACTATTTCAACTTTAAGATGAGGGAAGGTTTTTTTAAGCGGTTCGTACAGTTTTACTCAGTTGGCATATTTGGTTTGTTATTAAATGCAATTCTGCTATATGTATTTATCGATCGGTTTGTGTTACCTGTAAATATTACTAAGTTGTTTGTAATATTAATTGTTATTACGATACAGTTTTTGCTAAATACTAACATTACTTTTAAAGACAGGCCCGGTAAATGAATTTCGAAAATGCGCAATTTCTTGTGGTTGGAGCCGGTATTTTTGGCTCGGTAATTGCCGAACGGATTGCTGGTGATTTACACAAAAAAGTAATTGTAATTGATAAACGAAACCATATAGGAGGAAATTGCTATTCTGAAGTTGAAGCAACTACAGGTATTGAGTATCACAAATACGGAACACATATTTTTCATACCTCATTTTTGGAGGTTTGGGATTATTTGAACCGTTTCACCGAATTTAACGGATATTTTCACCAGGTACTTACAACGTATAAAGGTAAGGTTTACCAAATGCCTATCAACCTCGAAACAATTAATTCATTTTACAACATTAATTTGAAGCCCTATGAAGTTGACCGGTTTCTTCAAAATGAAATAGAAAAAGAAAAGATTGACCAACCAGTTAATTTTGAAGAAAAGGCAATAAGTTTGATGGGACGGCCTTTGTACGAAGCCTTTATGAAAGGATATACAAAAAAACAGTGGCAGGCTGACCCTAAGGATTTACCCGCAAGTATACTTACACGTTTGCCTTTTCGAAAAAACTACAACGAGAGTTATTACTACAGTCGTTGGCAAGGGATACCTTCTAAAGGATATACTGCAATTTTCGAGAAAATGCTAAATCATCCAAATATTTCATTACATCTAAATATCGACTATTTCGACATAAAGCAACAAATACCCCATGATATATTTATTATTTATAGTGGTGCCATTGATCGCTTTTTTAGCTACAAATTCGGGAAACTAGCTTGGCGAACTCTCCGTTTCGAACAAGAAATAATGCCATACGAAGATTACCAGGGAACCTCGGTTATGAATTATGCAGAAGAAGAAATATCTTATACTCGGATACATGAGCCGCGACATTTACATCCCGAACGAAGCTATCCAACTGATAAAACCCTGGTAATAAAAGAATATTCACTTATCGACGACGGTAATAATCCTTATTACCCAGTAAACGATACAAAGAATCAGCAACTTGTTTTAAAATACAGAGCGGAAGCAGCTAATTTAAAAAATGTTCTTATAAGCGGACGGCTTGGTGATTATAAATATTACGATATGCACGACACAATTCGAATGGCAATTGAGAGTTATAACCAAATAATAAAACCTCTATATGCAACATCCTGAACTTGCGCTTGTAATACCTGTTTACAACGAGAATGAAATAATAGCTGAAGTAATAGGTAGCTGGCATAAAATTCTCGAGAGCCTTAATATAGGTTTCCTTATATATGTTTATAACGATGGTTCGAAAGACAATACTTTAGAAATACTTAACACAATAAAATCTGAATACCCTTTTTTAATTATACACAACAAGATTAACAGTGGACATGGCCCGACTATACTAAAAGGCTATCGAGAAAATAGCGACGCCGGGTGGATTTTTCAAATTGATTCGGATAACGAAATGACACCTGATGCATTTCCTAAGATGTGGCACTTGCGAGACAATTATGATTTTCTAATAGGCAGACGAAATAACCGCAATGCTCCATTAGCGCGTAAAATAATTAGTTTTATTTCGAGGGCTGTTGTATGGATATTTTACGGCAAAGGAGCCTGGGATGTAAATTCACCTTACCGGTTAATGCGCACTTCTGCATTTTCAAAAGTTTTTACCACAATACCCGACACTACTTTTGCGCCAAATTTGATAGTTACAGGCATGGCCTCAAAACTAAAAACAAGAATTTTCGAGGTCGAGGTGGAACATCAAAATAGAAAAACAGGAACGGTTTCGATAAAAAAATGGAAATTGTTTAAAGTAGCCTTTAAATCGATGATACAAACTATTTTATTCCGGTTTAATTATGAGGAGAAATAAAGAATTCTTTATTGTTCTTAGTATTTCAGTGACATTTTTTGTATTAAATATTTCAACTATATCCAGGTTTCCAACGGTCTGGATAGATGAGGTTTCATATTCCGACCCGGCAGTAAATTATAATTTGGGGGCTGGATTTGTTTCAACATCATGGGCAAGCCAATCGAATACAGAATTTTGGGCAAGCAATGCCCCATTGCACCAATTTTTATTGACACCCTGGCTTTCATTATTTGGAATTAGCATTACGGCAGTACGTTCATTTGACCTGTTTCTTTTTTTCCTATCATCGCTGATACTTTGGCTTTTGATGATAAAGTTACAAATAGGAAGAAGACTATTGACACGAATAATAATATTACTTTGTTTTTGGTGTGGGGAGATGATATCCTGGATTTACAGGTGTGGCCGTCCAGATGTAATCACAATTTTATTGGCACTTTTGACATTCTGGTCGTACTATTATTTTTTGAAACCCAAAGGATGGTTATTGATTGCTTTAATAGGCTTTTTGAGCCCTATTGCAGGTATCCAGTTGCCCCCTTTTATCGTTGTTACACTTTTTGTTTTCTTTTTAATAAGCAATGAGCGGACAAAAATCATTCGCTTTGGGTTATTATATTCGATAAGTGTCTTTGCAGGTTTAGGTTGTTTACTGGCATTCTTGTATTTAAAAGGGGTTGCATTAAGGTTTCTTCAAATGACTTTTGCTGCAGGGTACACCTTTACAGGTGATATTGCACAAAAAGTTTTACTTAACGATTCAAAAGTCAATGCCCGTATTTCAGATAAATTTGATACACTATTCAATTATTCTGATTTTTTTACCCGCGACCATAGTTTCCTGATACTTTTTGTTCTATTAACTATTTTATTTATTTATTTTTTAACAAAGGGTACCATTAAAATTAAATCTGTGGCTTTTTATGGTTATTTGTTTTCCTTGTCCCTGCCTGCCATTATGTTATTATTGGGAAGATATCCGGTATATTATTCATGGATGGGATACATAATAATCATTCTATTAACGGCACATTACCTTGATTTAGCAGATTTAAGCAAACCAATTAAAAATAGTTGCTATTTAATTCTAATAGTTACGACATTTTTGGGGTTGCCTTTACAAATAATTAAAAGTTATATTACTCCAAATAATGATCAAACAATTATCAAATATTTTATAGAAAGAAACATTACCAAAGCAGATATTGTTTATAGCGACCACATTACCTATTACCCTTTAAAAAGACTTACTAAGGAATGCTACTTTAACTCTTACTCAGGAGGAAGAGGACTACCAAATTTTCCAGCAGAACAACTTAACAGGATAAATTGTATTATATTGAGTGATGTAAAAAGTGATGTAAAGATAAAATCAATATGGGAAAGGGAAATATGGATGGCAATTGATAGTATCGATAAACCTAAGTTGGTTATATATAAAAAAAAATTATAAAATTTACTTTCTTTGACCTCAACTTAAAAAATTACTTTCTTTTGTCGTGTGAACGCTTAGTTACTCCCTTCGGTCGTGAGAACGCTTCGCTTAGTTACTCCCTTCGGTCGTGAGAACGCTTCGCTTAGTTACTCCCTTCGGTCGTGAGAACGCTTCGCTTAGTTCGTTAAGTTTTATATTTTTAGAACTTATTGGCTTTAGTTTATCTTAAAAGTACATTGAAAACTTATATGTACTTTTTATAGGTGATTTATTTTTGTTCAACCGAATGGACATTTTGGCACTTTAGTTAAAAATGTTTGCACCAAAATAACATGTCTTTTTAAAGGATTTTTATTTTATGCTTTTAAAACAGCTCAACGTAATTAAAATGAGGACTATTTTATGGAAGTAACAACCTACCTGAATAAAACTTTTAATTCCAAAAACCCATTGGTGCGTTTTGCACACAGGAGACGCTATAAAGCCAATATTGCTTCGTTGGATTTGAAAGACGGTACACGTATCCTGGATTTTGGCTGCGGTGACGCTTTCTTTATAAATATGCTCCTTAGCTCGACCAGTAAAAATGTTAATATATTGGGTTATGAGCCCTATATGACAACAATAAACAACAATGCTTTAAAGATTGTAAGGCATTGGCAGGAAGTCGTTGAAGACTGTCAAATCAACGGGAAGTTCAACTACATAGTTTGCTTCGAAGTAATGGAACATTTCACTTCTATAAAGCAAAAAGAATTATTAAAAGATATTTCAAATGTTTTATCAGAAGATGGGGTTTTAATAATTTCTGTGCCAATTGAAAAAGGGTTCCCGGCTATTATTAAAAATATAATCAGAAGATTAAATTTAAATGACAATAAAACATATAATTTAAAAAACATGCTTGCCTCTTTTTTTGGAAAAGCCCTGACTGAATACAGGGATAGGGAAGGCTATCTATCGCACATGGGCTTTTATTTTAACGATTTAGAGAAAGTTTTAGAACAGTATTTCACAATTGAAAAGAAGTTTTTCTCGCCCTTCAGGATGTTAGGGTATCAACTTAATTCGCAGGTTTTTTATATTCTTAAAATAACCTGGCCTCACCAGTTTAATTAGTAAATAATTATTATGGCAAAAGCCCAACCAAAATATAACCCAGATAATGAATGGACCCTCGTTATCCGGCCAAAAAAAGGATTACTTGACATTAACCTGAAGGAAATCTGGCAGTACCGCGATTTACTTTCCATGTTTGTGAAACGCGATATTGTTACGGTTTATAAGCAAACAGTGCTTGGCCCAATTTGGTTTGTACTTCAACCTATATTAACCACAGCTATTTACATTGTAGTATTTGGCAATATTGCCAAAATGCCGACTGACGGAATTCCCATGATATTGTTTTATCTTTCGGGTGTAATAGTATGGAATTACTTTTCTGAATGTTTCACAATTACTTCTAAAACATTTACCGACAATGCAGGCGTATTTGGCAAAGTGTACTTTCCCAGGCTTGTTTCTCCATTATCAAAGGTTGTATCAGGCCTCATTAAATTTGGTATACAGTTTTGCCTTTTCCTGGCTGTTTTTATATTCTTCCTAATTCGATATCGAACAGCAATTCATCCTAATATCTGCATCCTGATAACACCTTATCTTATTCTTTTAATGGGTGGGCTTGGCCTTGGGTTTGGAATTATTTTTACCTCGCTGACCACAAAATATCGCGACCTGACTTTTCTTATAACCTTTGGCGTTCAATTGCTCATGTATGCAACGCCTGTTATATACCCTGTATCGATGATACATGGGAAATTACGTACATTGATATTGGCAAACCCCATGACATCGATCCTGGAAACTTTTAAGTTTGGTTTTCTGGGTTCTGGCAACCTCCATTGGGTAGGAATTATATATTCCACTATTTTCACAATGGTTATTTTAGGTTTGGGTATCATTATATTTAACAGAACAGAACGGAGCTTTATCGATACGGTATAGTATAGTTGATGGGTTGATGGGTTGATGGGTTGATGGGTTAAATAATTAATGGGTTAAAGATGGGGACACATAAGGATTTAGATATATGGGAAACAGGTATTGACCTATGCCAGCGTGCGTTTTCAACGTATGCTGACTGGGTGAATACGACGTAGTAAGGACGCTACGCCGAACTTTGGGGAAAAACGGGATGAAGTTTACGAATTATTAAAAACTAAAAATATTTTTACCCGCCGGTATTTTTTACTTGTTAATAAGCCAGATCCCAACTTATAAGGGATTACCATCTGCCATGCCCGGAAACCTGCCCGTAGCAGAACGGGCTGCCAGTGAAGTGTTGTGCCTGCCAATTTATCCCGATTTGGGAATAGCAGAGGTTAATGTAATTTGCAACCATATAAAAGAATTCTAAGAGAAATGACCACCGAAGAATTGCATAATATAATTTCACAAGGTGAAAACACTACGACCGAGTTTAAAAGTAGTTTTAGTAATGAAACCATTGAAACAATAACTGCCTTTGCCAATACTAAAGGAGGATATGTTTTTATTGGTGTTAGTGATAAAAAAGAAATTACGGGAACAACTATTGGAATTGAAACCATACTGAAAGTAACGAATGAAATAAAAACAAAGACATCACCGGCATTATAACCCGATATTGAAACTTTAATTGTTGATAACAAAGAACTTTTAATAATTTACCTGCAAGAATATCCAATAAAGCCGGTATCGTTTAAAGGACGATATTTTAAAAGAGTTGGGGCATCGAACCATGTTATGCAAGCAGAAGAAATTGCAGAACAGCACATTTTAAGTGTTAGAAATTCATTTGATTCCATTGAGGCTGATTGTGGAATCGATGACTTAAACCAAATTTTGATCGATTCATTTTTTAATATTATTCGAAACAATGGACGTTATAATACATTTTCAGACAATAGGCTAAACCTTGAAAAGTTAGGGTTTACAAATCACGCAAAACCTACATTTGCGGCCCAACTTTTATTTGGAGACCATAAGACCAATATTCATATTGGGCGATTTAAAACTCCTGATATAATTATTGACGATTTACTTATTAAATCGCCACTTATTTTGGCTTTAGATGAAGCTATGCACTTTATCCAAAAAAATATACGGGTAGCTTTTGAGTTCGATGGCAGCTTGCAGCGTATTGAAAGATGGCAATACCCTCGTCAGGTACTTCGGGAAATTTTATTAAATGCTATAATACATCGCGATTACAGGCAAACAACCGACATTATTATTAAAATCTTTGACGATTCTATTATTTTTACAAACCCGGGAAGCCTTTTAGGATCTCTTAAAACGCAAGATTTTGTAACCGACAATTATTTGGCAATACATCGTAACAAACTTTTGGCTGAAGCCTTTTTTTTAATGGGTGAAGTTGAAAAATATGGTTCTGGAATAAAACGTATTTTTGATATTTGCAACAAACATGGCATTGTACCTCCTGTTTTTAAAGAAGAATTTAATGGTTTTAGTGTAACTTTATACAAAGAAAAATCAAATGTCACTGAAAATGTCACTGAAAATGTCACTGAAAATGTCACTGAAAAAAGAATTCAATTAATAATTGATGAAATAAATCTGAATAATCAAATTTCTATTGATGAACTGGCATTAAGGTTAAATGTAACCCGACGGACTATAATTCGGGACATAGAAAAATTAAGAAAGCAAAACATTCTTAAACGCATAGGCCCCGACAAAGGCGGCCACTGGGAGGTGTTGCAGTGAAGGCAAAACGTTCATGTTAACGCATGCTGCAAAAACCGACAGTGAATGAACACTCTTTCCAAACGAGCGCTGGCAGGGATTAAAAGCCCTTTCACGACTAAATGGCGAGCATGAAGTTCTGGTATTAAATTATTTAAAAGCTACCGGGTATAAAGTAGGTTTGTTAATTAACTTTGGAGAAAAGAATCTAAAGTACAAACGTTTTAAATTCTACAATTAAAAATAAAATAGAATTGTCCGCAGATTAACACAGATAAATTGACGAGAGATTGTGCAGATTAGCATAGATTTTTAAATATTTATTATTTTCTATGCCAATTTGTATAACTTTTTTCTTTAGAAATAATATTCTCAAGTACGTTTTTGAGTAACAATCTTTATAAGCTGTGAACATCAAATTTTTAATTTAAATTTATTTTATTTTTAAATCCTTTCAATCTGTGTAATCTGCAGACAAGCAATTATATTAATCCATGACACAAACCGTAATTAAAATAGAACTTAGCGAAGCGGTCTCACCGAAGGTAAAACCTCTCCAAGCTCTACCGCCCCGGGCAGCCAGGCACCGGAACACTCAGCCACGACCTTAACTGCTGGTGGCGCATGAACATTCTCCGGCAGCCCGACCCGTACACGAAGGTTGGCCAGGTAAACAACTTGGCCCCCCTCAATCCCCCCAAAGGGGGGAAGGCAAACTCCCCCTCTTTTGGAGGGGGCAGGGGGGAGGCCGACCTCGTTTGGGCATTAAAGGACATTAATTTCGAAGTAAAGCAGGGCGAAGTGTTGGGTATTATTGGCAAAAACGGCGCCGGCAAAAGCACACTGTTAAAAATACTCTCGAAAGTAACCTCGCCCACAACAGGCAGCATAAAGGTAAAAGGCCGCATTGCCAGTTTACTGGAAGTTGGCACCGGCTTTAATCCCGAAATGACAGGCCGTGAAAACATATACATGAACGGCACAATCATGGGAATGCGCAAATGGAAAATTAATAAGAAATTTGATGAAATTATTGATTTCTCCGGCGTTGAGAAATACATTGACACTCCCGTAAAACGATACAGCAGCGGCATGAGCGTACGCCTGGGCTTTGCAGTGGCAGCGCATTTGGAACCTGAAATATTAGTAGTAGATGAAGTATTGGCCGTAGGCGATGCCGAATTCCAGAAAAAAGCCATTGGCAAAATGCAGGATGTTAGCCAGGGACAAGGACGGACTGTATTATTTGTGAGCCATAACATGGCAGCTGTAAAAAGCCTTTGTAATTCAGCAATTTTGCTGCAAAATGGAACGATTTTTTTTGAAGGTACACAATTACAAGTTATCAATAAATATTTAAGCCTAAACAAATCACAAACAGCTTACCAGGCCATAGGATCGATGGAACAATGGCTTGGGAATAATAATATAAGAATTAAATCATTTACGCTGCAACCCAAAGAAGGTGATGTTTTATCTATTTCTTCAGGGCTTATTTTTCAAATAGTATTCTATAATTACAAACAATATATAAATCTCGATACAACTTTTGAATTAAGTACTTTTGATGAAATTGTTGTATTTCACCAAGGTGAATTAATTACTACCGAAAATAATTCTAAAGAAGGTTTATATACTGTTACCGGAGAAATACCTTCATTTTTTCTAAATGCAGGCTCATATAAACTTAAAGTTATTTTTGGCGAAAACCAACGTTATGCTTTGTTTGTTAAAGATGATATTATTAGTTTTGAAATACTCAATGAAGTAGCAGGCTCAAATCATTCCGTATTACCCGGCGTTGTGAGGGGCAATATAAAATACAAGGTATCATTTGCAGAATAATGGATTTTAAAAAACCTCAACTGATTAATTTACCTAAAATTCCTGACGAACGTGGTAATTTGTCATTTATTGAGGAGAATAAACACATTCCTTTTAAAATTGCACGCACCTATTGGATATATGATGTTCCGGGAGGCGAGCACCGTGGTGGTCATGCTTTTAAAGAAACCGAAGAACTTATTGTGGCATTATCAGGTAGTTTCGATGTTGTTTTGCACAATGGGAAAGATGAAATATGCTTTTCGTTGAACCGTTCGTATAATGGTATTTATGTACTTAAAATGATTTGGCGTAAACTCGAAAACTTTTCTACAAATTCATTAGCATTAATTGTAGCTTCTACAGTTTATCTTGAATCGGATTATATAAGAGATTTTGAAACATTTAAGAAAGGGTTATTATGATTAAAGCTCCTTCTATATATGATTGTTCAATAATTGAATTACCTAAAATTCACAATAGAGCTGGCAATATTTCAATTGTTGAAGAATTTCAAAATTTACCAAATGAGATAAAAAGAATATTTTATTTGTATGATATACCTGCTGGTGAAGCCAGAGGTGCCCATGCACATAAAGAATGTCATCAATTTATACTTGCAGCAAGCGGTAGTTTTGAGGTAGAAGTTAATGATGGTATAAATAAACGTACGGTTTCTTTGAACAGACCTTATTACGGACTGCACATACCTCCTTTAATTTGGGGAACATGAGCTAAATTTTTCATCAGGTGCTATTTGCCTTGTATTAGCTTCAACCATATATGACGAAAATGATTATATAAGGGATTATAATAATTTTTTAAGTTTTAAAAACAGTGATTAAAAAAGAAGATCAATATAATGAATTTAAGCTAAATTGGAGAGACGATTTTCTGAAAAATATTTGTGCCTTTGCAAATACCGAAGGTGGTACTTTGTATATTGGCACAAACGATATGGGTGAAATAATTGGCGTTAAAGATGCTACTAAATTATTGGAAACTCTTCCTAATATTGTTAATCAAAAAATTGGAATCATTCCTTTTATTTCAATTGAAGAAATAGATAATAAGCAAATTGTAAAAATAGAAGTTCGAACTTCTTCCGTACCTATTTCATATAACGGAAGATATTATTTACGAAGCGGTAGTGTGGTTTTGGAATTAGAAGGAAGAGAACTTAGCGACTTTTTATTGCATAAAAGTGGAATAACATGGGATTCTTTAGTGCCCAATGTCAAATGGGAGTTTGAACCCGATAATGCCAGTATAGAACTTTTTAAAAAATTATCGTTCGATCGGTTACCTTTTGCAAAAGACGAAAAAGACATACAAGTTTTGTTGAAAAAGTTAAATTTATTAACGCCAGAACTTTTGCCGACTAATGCTGCCATTTTACTTTTCGATATAAACCCACAGCGATTTTTTCCGCAAGCAACCGTTCAAATTGGACGATTTATAAATGAAGCAGACATTATTTCGTCCGATATTATTGAAGGCAATTTGTTTCAACAAGCCGAAAAATCCCTGGCAATTTTAAAAACCAAGTACCTTTTCAGCCCCATAACTTACGAAGGCGCTCATCGGCGCGAGTTGTTGGAATATCCTTACGAAGCTTTGCGCGAAGCCATTTTTAATGCCCTCATCCATCGCGATTACAACACAACATCAGCTATTCTTATAAAAATTTATAATACTAAGCTTAGCATTGCAAACGAAGGGAAAATGCCCCCCGAACTAACCATAAGCGATTTAAAGCATGAGCATTTATCGAAGCCCCGAAATAAACTTTTGGCCGATGTATTTTATAAGGCGGGCTATATTGAAAGCTGGGGAAGGGGTACGCTAAAAATTATCCGGGAGTGTGAAATAGCAAAAATTCCAGAACCTAATTTTTATGAGGAAAAAGGTATTGTTAGAATTGTTTTTGAGTTAGCCGAAAGAAATATTAAACTTACTAATGAGGGTGTAAATGAGGGCGTAAATGAGGGTGTAAATGAGGGTGTAAATGAGCTATTGCTATTAATTAAAGTAAACCCAGGGCAAAGAGTTCCCTTTTTAGCCGGAAAATTACAAAAGCCGGATAAAACCACTGAACGATGGATTAAAAAATTAAAAGATAAGGGTAAAATTAAATTTATTGGTAATAGCAAAACTGGTGGTTATTATAGCCAATAAAAATTTAAAGGAATATAATAAAAATGATTATATCAGGGATTTTAATGATTTTTTAAAATTTAAAGAAACAAAATGACATCCAAAATATTATTAGGCGGCGCCGGTGGTGCCCCAACCAACAATGTTATTAAATCGCTACGTGAATCGGGCAATGAATTATTAATTGACACTTCTAGTGAAGCTACTGCCTTTTTTTAGCCAATGTAGATGAAAAGTATTTAGTACCGGAGGCAAACAGCCCAAGCTATCAAAATAGCTCGCTTGCATTAATAAAAAAAACAAAACCCGATTTTGCCCATTATCAAAACGATTTTGAAATAAAAGCTGCATCCTCTTTTCGGACAGATATTGAAGATGCCGGGGTTAAATTATATATGCCCAGCCACGAAGTTATTGTAAATTGTGTTGATAAAGAAAAATCATACCAGATTTGGCAAAAAGCCGGGTTAAATATGCCACGAATATTTATTGATATAGCATTGTACAATAAATTCCCGGTTCTTGAAAAAAAAAATAAACCCACTCCCCGATGGTCTTTTATGGATTAGAGGAATGGATGTTGAACCCGTATTAATTGAAAAAAACAAACTCGATGATTTGGTTAACCAAACAAAAATTATATGAACATTCTAATTACAGGAGTAACAGGCTTCATAGGTAAAAACTTTCTAAAGCAAATAAAAAATAATAATTGGTTTCCCGAGTCCACTATTTACTTGCTAAGTTCACAAAACATTGATGAACATGGCTTTGTAAATATCCAGTAAAATTCCTTTTTATTTAATGTAACACTTTTACCCCAAATTGAGTTCGACCTTGTTTTTCATATAGGTGCATTTACTCCAAAAAGTGGAGCGGAAGGAAATGACCACGAAAAATCAACTTCAAATATTTATTTTACACAATCATTATTAAATGCACTTCATAACCAATGCAAAAAGATTATTTTTTTAAGTACCCTTGATGTTTATTCAAGTAAAGAAGAAATCATTACTGAAGAAAGTATTATATCTCCTATAAGCCTGTATGCACATTCAAAATATTATTGCGAAAAGTTAATTGAAGCCTGGGCAAATGCACAATCATGTGCATTTCAAATATTACGAATTGGTCATATTTACGGGCCTGGTGAAGAAGCCTATAAAAAAATAATACCAGTTACAATAAAAAATGTACTGAAAGGTCAATCGCCGAAATTTATGGCGAAGGAAATGAAAAGAGGGCATTTCTTTTTGTTGATGATTGTATAAAACTAATTTACAATTCTTCCAAAATAAATTCAACCCCTGGTGTTATAAACATAGTTTCGGATTATAGTGTTACAATAAAACAGTTGGTTAAAATTATACTTGAATTAAGTAAAACAGCTTTAGATATAAAAAACATTAAACAGGCTGCAAATGGAAGAAATATACAATTTGATGCAAAAAAAATGCATGATTTTATTGGCAAGGAAGAAATAAAACTTGAATACGGGTTGCTTAAAGAAATAGAATACTTTAAAACAAAATATAATAATGAAATCAACACGTAAAAAAAGATTGCGTTTATCCGAAATACTATTATTACTATTGTTTAGAATAAAATATAAAAAATATAAAATTCAAAGTGGAAACAATTTAAAAATATTAGGTCATTTGCCAATATTCAAAGTGCCACAAAATGGGAGGATTTTTATCGGTAATAATGTTGTATTAAATTCAGATTTTAAAAATTCCAATACTTCTCTTACAACCAAAGTAAAGTTTATAACGGGTATAAATGGGAAAATAACTATAGGCAATAATTGCGATTTAAATGGAACTTGCTTTGTTTCATATGATGAAATCGAAATTGGAAATTATTGTCAATTTGCTTCATCATCAATAATAAGTGATACTGATTTTCATCCAATTAAACCTGAGCAAAGACTTGCACAAATGAATGGAGAAAAAATTCCATTCGATGAAGTTAAAAAAAGTAAAATAAAATCAGGTAATAATATTTGGGTTGGTTGGGGAACAATTATCCTAAAAGGAGTAACTATAGGTGATAATAGTATAATAGCCGCTGGAACTTTTGTTACAAAAGATGTCCCAGCAAATGTTATTGTTGCTGGCAACCCTGCCAAAATAATTAAAAACATATAAACCTTTGAATATATTTTTTGATTTAGATGGTACTTTGCTCAATTCGCAAGAAAGGTTGTATAATCTTTTTATTGAATTAACCGGTTTAAAATTAAGCCACCAAGAATATTGGACTTATAAAAGGGCAATGAAAACAAACCAATGGATACTTAATGAATAATATAATTGGCAAATTTCGCAGATTCAAATGTTTAAAAACCAATGGATGGAACTTATAGAAGATGACAGATTTCTTAATATGGACAAGCCTTTTCACTTTACAAATAATGTTTTAGATCAACTTTTTACACAAGGAAATAGTTTGTTTGTTATAACCAACCGCCAATTTCAGAAAAAAGCAATTCAGCAGTTAGAAAAATATCAATTACTTCACTATTTTAAGAAAGTTTTTGTTACTCAACAAAATTTTGAAAAACAAGCACTAATAAGTACTTCAAACATTGTTTTAACCGAAAACGATTATTTTATTGGAGATACCGGTAAAGATATTCAGGCAGGAAAGGATTTGGGTTTAAAAACAGTGGCTGTATTATCGGGTTTTAGAAATTATGATTCGCTTATTACTTACAAACCCGATTATATCTTGAACAATATTTCGGAATTACCACAAATCATTCACCAATAGCAACTATAATAGTTCATACTATCAGTATTAATGTTCACAATAAACTTAATTCTCAATTTTTGTATCTTTGCCTAAATACATAAATTTATGATACTTGAAGTACAAAAAATAAAAGGTCAATACATAATCAAAAACCCTCCAAAGGTTGATGGCCTTCAATTTTTCTTAAATATTGAAAAGAAAAACATAATGCATTTTAAACCTACCAGAAGGAAACTATACCCAACAGATGTTACTTTTAAAAAAGTTGAAGAAATGGCTGACATGTTTCCTGAAGATAATTTATTACAAAGTTTAAAGAAATATTATAAACCACATGTAAATAGAACGGAGAAAACAGATGATGAAGTTTACCATGACTATTTAATGGAAAAATATGGGAAGTAGGTATATTTGGGACAATAACATTTGTTTAGATATACTGTTGAACAGGCTCGAAACAAATCCAACAATGAAATTTGTTTTCCGAAACGCCAATTACGGTTTCTTTACCGAGTTTAGTTACGAAACGCAAAAAACACATGTTGCCACTGTTGAAACTACCCAGGAAACTGTTCAAAAGATTTTACAATTACTAAAAGCAAACCCTAAAATTAACAGGAAATAAATTGCTGAGGCTTTAGGTACTATTACAGAAGATGGTGTAAAGTATCATTTAAACAAATTGATAAAAGAAAAATATATTAAACGCATAGGCCCCGACAAAGGCGGCCACTGGGAGGTGTTGCAGTGAAGGCAAAACGTTCATGTTAACGCATGCTGCAAAAACCGACAGTGAATGAACACTCTTTCCAAACGAGCGCTGGCAGGGATTAAAAGCCCTTTCACGACTAAATGGCGAGCATGAAGCACAGGTATTAAATTATTTAAAAGCTACCGGGTATAAAGTAGGATTGTTAATTAACTTTGGAGAAAAGAATCTAAAGTACAAACGTTTTAAATTCTACAATTAAAAATAAAATAGAATTGTCCGCAGATTAACATAGATAAATTGACGAGAGATTGTGCAGATTAGCATAGATTTTTAAATATTTATTATTTTCTATGCCAATTTGTATAACTTTTTTCTTTAGAAATAATATTTTCAAGTACGTTTTTGAGTAACAATCTTTATAAGCTGTGAACATCAAATTTTTAATTTAAATTTATTTTATTTTTAAATCCTTTCAATCTGTGTAATCTGCAGACAAGCAATTATATTAATCCATGACACAAACCGTAATTAAAATAGAACTTAGCGAAGCGGTCTCACCGAAGGTAAAACCTCTCCAAGCTCTACCGCCCCGGCTAAATCGGCACCGGTACACTCTCGCACAACTTGTGCTGATTTGTAAGGAACCTAAACCTCGGGTGCCCATTGTATTTAGCAAAGAAAGCAAGTCAAGCATATTAACGAATTGAAAAATAAGAAATTGACCATGCAATATGTAATTTCGAAACATTGTAAAGAACAAATGAAATTGCGCGGTATTGATGAAAGCTTAGTGATTGAAATTCTTAAAGCTCCTGAGCGAATTATTAAAGAAAATAGATGTAATACTATTTTTCAGTCAGTTATACCTGATGAAAATGGCAAGAAATATTTATTTCGTATCTTTGTTAATGATTGTAAACAACCAAATTTGATTGTTACTGCTTATCGAACTTCAAAAATTGATAAATACCATGAAGATAAAATACGATAAAGAAACTGATATAATTTATATTCGACTTTCAGACGAAAAAATTACTGAAACCGATGAAGATAAACCAGGTGTAATTCTCGATTATGATATTCACGGTAATATAGCTGGTATTGAAGTCCTTAATGCCTCTTCTAAATTAGGACAAGTTAATAGCGTTGAATACGAATATGCTTAAACTTTGACCCCTGATACGTTTAACCGAAATTTCAATACTTATTGTTACTTAAAGCTCGCATCATTTTTCTTATTCATGGAAAAATTACAAATCAATAATTTGTAATTCGTCATTAGTAATCTGTAATTATTTTTATGTCCGAAACCGTAATTAAAATAGAACTTAGCGAAGCGGTCTCCACCGGAGGTAAAACCTCTCCAAACTTTACCGCCTCGGCCAAATCGGCACCGGCACACTCTCGCACGACCTTAACCACTGGTGGCGCATGAGATATAAGTTAGATTGTCCACAGATTTCGCAGATTAACACAGATTCTCCAAATATTAATATTTCTTTTTTCTAAACTTTCTAATCATTGGATAAATATACAAACTACCAAAAATGCCCGATTTATTAGAAAATGTTTTTTTATTTAAAGACGAAACCTATGCAATTATTGGTGCAGCCATGGAAGTACATAAACAACTGGGTTGTGGTTACCTTGAGGCAGTATATCAGGAAGCATTTGAGATTGAACTCAAACTACAAAGAATTAACTATTCACGCGAGCAACCATTAATTATTGAATACAAAGGATACACGCTAAAGAAGCAGTATATCCCAGATTTCATTTGCTATGAAAAAATAATTATTGAATTAAAAGCCCTTTCAGAACTAAATGGCGAGCATGAAGCTCAGGTATTAAATTATTTAAAAGCTACCGGGTATAAAGTAGGATTGTTAATTAACTTTGGCGAAACAAGCCTAAAATATAAACGTTTTAAATTTTAACAACTAAAAATAAATAGATTGTCCACAGATTTCGCAGATTAACACAGATTAAATAGATTTTTTAAAAATTACTAAACTGTATAAATTGTATGGCATATTATTCTTATTTTTAGAATTATAAATCCCTTTATTCACTGTAATCTGTTGACATCATATTCTTAATTTTGTTTTATTTTTAATCCCTTTAATCTGTGTAATCTAATGACAAAATATTCATAAAACTGTTTTTCTTATTAATCCCTTTAATCTGTGTAATCTAATGACAAAATATTTATAAAACTGTTTTTCTTATTAATCCCTTTAATCTGTGTAATCTGTGGACATCATATTCATAAAACTGTTTTTCTTATTAATCCCTTTAATCTGTGTAATCTGTGGACAAGCAATTTTAATAATCCATGACCCAAACCGCTGATGGCGAATGAGAGATAAGATAGATTGTCCACAGATTTCGCAGATTAACACAGATTAAATAGATTTTTTAAAAATTACTAAATTGTATGGCATATTATTCTTATTTTTAGAATTATAAACCCTTTTTATCTGTGAAATCTAATGACAAAATATTTATAAAACTGTTTTTCTTATTAATCCCTTTAATCTGTGTAATCTGTGGACAAGCAATTTATAAAACTGTTTTTCTTATTAATCCCTTTAATCTGTGTAATCTGTGGACAAGCAATTTTATTAATCCATGACCCAAACCGTAATTAAAATAGAAAACCTCTCCAAACTCTACCGCCTCGGGCAGATAGGCACAGGTACGCTATCACATGACCTTAACCGCTGGTGGCGCATGAACATACTTCGCCAGCCCGACCCATACACCAAAGTAGGCCAGGTAAACGCCCTTGCTAACAACCAACATCTAACAACTAACAACGACCTCGTTTGGGCATTAAAGGATATTAATTTCGAAGTAAAGCAAGGCGAAGTGCTTGGTATTATAGGCAAAAACGGTGCAGGCAAAAGCACCTTGTTAAAAATACTCTCGAAAGTAACATCCCCCACAACTGGCAGCATAAAAGCCAAAGGCCGCATTGCAAGTTTATTGGAAGTAGGCACAGGTTTTAACCCCGAAATGACAGGCCGCGAAAACATTTACATGAACGGCACCATTATGGGCATGCGCCGCTGGGAGATTGATAGGAAATTTGATGAAATAGTAGATTTCTCAGGTGTTGAAAAATATATTGACACCCCTGTAAAACGCTACAGCAGTGGTATGACAGTGCGCTTAGGTTTTGCTGTGGCTGCACACCTTGAACCCGAGATATTAGTAGTCGATGAAGTGCTGGCTGTGGGCGATGCCGAATTTCAGAAAAAAGCGATTGGAAAGATGCAGGATGTAAGCACAAAAGAAGGCAGGACAGTATTGTTCGTGAGTCATAATATGACAGCTGTTCAAAGCTTATGTAACGCTGCAATAATACTTCATAATGGAATGCTAACATACTCTGGAGAAGTTGATAATGCAGTGGAACATTACATCTCTGAAAGCACAACTGAAACTGCACAAATAATATGGGATACTGAAAATGCACCTGGAAATAATAATGTCAAATTATTGTCAGTCAAAATAAAAAATGAAAATGGGAACATTTGCAATTCCTTTAATTTAAATGAACCTACAATTATTGAAATTAACTTTGAGGTTTTTTTTGATGTAGACAATCTTAACCTTTCTTTATCTATTTATACAACGAAAGATGAATATGTGCTTGCTTCACCATCTATAAGTGATAAACAATGGTATCGGAAAAACCATCCAAAAGGAATTTATAAGTCTTTTTGTGTATTACCAGCTCGATTTTCTAAATCAAGGAGATTATTTGCTATCAATCCTATTTGTTGGCAATAATTTTGAAGTAATTTGTTTATTAGAAAAAGCTCTAAAATTAAAATGCATTGATAATGGAGTAGGTAGAGGCGATTATTTTGGTTATTGGGGAGGAATTGTTAGACCGCAATTAAGCTGGAAAACAGAAAAAATTTACTAATACATGTTTCTTACTAGAAAAGTAATCTCTTTTTCAAAAAAAGCAGAAAGCGCTTTTTTACAAATATTGATTAAAAACTTTATACCTAAATTTTTATATAAATATTATGATCTTATTATTATTGATGATATTTTCCCACACCCCTTATCTCCCTTTAGGTTAGAAGAGTTTAATTATTATTTAAATCATTTTTCAAATCTAAAAATATACTCTTCGGCCAAATCTTTTAAACTTTTAGGAGAATTAAGACCTTTTAAAATAATTTTGAAAGAATATCTTAAAGAAAATAAAAGTTATAAAAACAAAATCTTAGCATATAATAGATTGCGCCCTTTAAAAGCTAGAATGATTTATCTAGTTTTTTTAAATAATGTGTTTTATTACTTAAACGTTATAGAAGAATACAAAGTGCCTTTTATTTTTACGTTGTATCCAGGTGGAGGTTTACTAATAAATGAACCTGATACTGACATAAAGCTAAGAAAAATTTTTCAATCGAAATATTTTCAACATGTAATTGTTACTCAAAAAAATGTTTACAATTACATTATCGAAAAGGAGTTTTGTTCAAGAGACAAAATATCCTATATTTTTGGTATTGTTTTACCAACGAAGCTTTTTGAAACTCCAAATAAATACAAAAAACAATTCTACCCAACAAATAAACTACATTTTGATATTTGCTTTGTTGCTCATAAATACACTGAACATGGACTAGACAAAGGGTATGACCTATTTATCGAAACTGCTAAACTTTTAAATTTGTCTTATAAAGAAATACATTTTCATATTGTCGGACCTTGGACAAGAGATGACTATAACATAGAATATTTAGAAAAAAACATACATTATTATGGCAGCCAACAGACCTCTTTCTTTCCTGAATTTTATTCACAAATGGACATTATCCTTTCACCAAATAGAGCAAATATATTAAAACCAGGTGCATTTGATGGTTTCCCAACAGGTTCTGTCACTGAGGCCTCTATAAGAGGCGTAGCAATGTTTGTGACAGACCCTCTTTGCCTAAATGAAGTATACAAAGAAAACGAAGAAATAATTATAATAAATGAAAAACCAATAGATATTTCTGAAAAAATAGAAATTTATTATAACAACATAGAACCTCCTTTATACGCTTTCATTGAAAGGGAAACAAAAAAGTTTAGAAATATATAATATAGACTCTCAAATGAAACCTCGAATGAATTTAATTTTAAAACATCTCAATAAAGTTTAATTCATAATTTTATATTTGATTATTTGAAATATATTAATGTAAACCAAGCTTATTGCTAATTGTGAAATAACTAATGAAAAAGAATATTTTTGTTACACAACCTTCTATGCCGCCTTTGGAAGAATTTAATGACCGCCGCGTCAGCGGAAACGGGCTGGCCCGATGTCGCGTGTGTCTTGGCAGATTGCGGATGCCCCGGGATGGGCAGCATAGAGACTACGGCGATGACAAAAAGACCTCGCGCATAACTCATGTACTCAATAATATCGGCAGCCCTTGGCCAGTCGCAAAGCAAGCAGCTGATGTTGGCCAAACCACGTTCGCACGCACCGTGACACCAACTGGCAGCGCTAATTAGGCGTGCCCGTGGTCTCGTCGCGGCGAAACGTGCACTCCCGGCACTGGCACACGCGGCGCAGATACTCCCACGAATAGATTCCGCCGGAGTGGCCGTCGAGCCCAGTTGAACTGGATGGCGTAGCGGCCCACGGGATGCACGCTCGCGGGCTTCGGCGGCGGCGTGTACATGGGCAGCAGCGCGGCCGGCTTGGGTTTGGGCTAGCAAAGACCAACCGAACCAATAAGTACGTAAAGGCAAA
>CAVSGB010000106.1:0-10810 GCA_963726845.1 uncultured Bacteroidota bacterium
GTTAATTGCTGTTTCGGTTACTTTAATATAAGCTGCAATATGCATGGCTGTCGGGAAAGTGTCATTTGATGATTGCGATTTGTTCACATCATCATTAGGATGAAGGATTTTCTTTTCATCGGTCAGATTTCCATTTGTAAGGACATGGGCACGGTTAGCAATAACTTCATTCACGTTCATATTACTTTGTGTTCCCGAACCAGTTTGCCATATTACAAGAGGAAATTCAGAGTTCAATTTTCCTTCAAGAATCTCATCGCATACTTTGGAAATCAGGTCGCGTTTTTCGGCAGACAATACACCCAATTCAGAATTTGCTATGGCTGCAGCTTTCTTAAGATAGGCAAATGCCAATATAATTTCATTGGGCATACTTGCTTCAGGCCCGATTTTAAAATTGTTACGCGAGCGTTCTGTTTGTGCGCCCCAGTATTTATTGGCAGGAACTTTTACCTCGCCCATTGTATCATGTTCTATTCGAAATTCCATAAAAAGTGATTTTTAATTTGTCTAAAAAATTGATTTGCAAAATTAATAAATGATCTTGATGGATATCTAATTCCTTTTATTTTAACAAGCTAGTTTGTGACATTTTTAATTCACCTTATTTAGAATCAATTTATACAACACTTAAGGCATTAATAACAATGCATTGCAGTAACTTTGTTGTATAAAAAATGAAATATGATTAATTCAGCTTTATTGATTTCGACAATTACTTTATTTATAATAGTAGTTTATTTATTGTTGAAGTTACAAAACCAAAAAAGGATAAGAACAATGAAAGTTATTAATGAAAATACCGTTAGCGATGGATGTGGCTGTGGCGATGGTTGTGGGTGCAAGAAATAAATTAGTGTTTAATCATTTTTCTGGCGCCTTCCGTAGCATATTCGCATAACTTTCCACTATCGTTGGAATATATTAAAAATGCCTGCAGCTCTTTATGCTTTGAAAGCAGTTTTATGCTTTTATCAAGACCCGAGACCATACATGCAGTGCCATAGCCATCTGCAGTGATACAGTCATCGGCTATAATTGATGCGCTGAGTAGGTTCTGATTTGCCGGGTATCCGGTATGCGGGTCAATGTGGTGGGCATATTTTTTTCCATCTTTAACAAAGAACTTGCGATAATCTCCTGATGTTGCAATAGCTTTATCTGAAATTGAAATTATTGCCTGTATTTGTTCATTGGTTTTATTACTGCCGTCAATTGGCTTATCAATACCTACCCTCCATTTTTCGCCCCTGGCATTTTTCCCTTTGGCCCTCAGTTCACCACCAATTTCTACTATATAGTTTTTAATTCCGTTATTATCAAAAAACTTACAAACAACATCAACAGAAAATCCCTGAGCTATAGCATTTACATCGATACTAACCTGTGGATACTTCTTTATTACTTTTCCCCCGACAATTTTTACCTTGTCCATCCCTACATATTTCAATAATGAATCAATATGACTTTTAGAGTTGGTTATTTTGCCTTTTGGCCCAAAACCCCAAGCCTCTACAAGCGGGCCAACAGTTATATCGAAAGCGCCATCAGAATTTTTATTTACTTCCTGCGATTTAAGAAAAACTGTCCTGAATAGGTCATCGATCTCAACTGAAGTATCGTTTGCATTAATCCGCGAAATTATTGATTTTGGCACATATTCGGAAAGCGACAAATCAAAAGCTTTAAGGATTGAATCGATTTGAACAGCAAAATTGCGGTTTGCAGAATTTTCGTAAGTAATATGGTAAGTTGAACCCTGGGCATAACCCTGTACTTTAACGTATTCATATTTTTTTTCTTTACACGAAATAAATACCAGCTGAATAAGAAGTACAATAAAAAAACTATGTTTCATGAGTAATATAATTTTGGATGTAAAGGAAATTTAAATAATTCAATTGTCAATAAAATAAATTAAAAATAAAAACCCCGTCACAATAAGAAATGACAGGGCTTTTAAGTTTTAAAACGATGCGATTATTTTTTCACTACCATCCTGGTTGTAAGCTTTCCATCCGAAGTGCGCAACTGCAGGTAATAAACCCCATAAGGTATTCCTTCTGTATTCCACATCAAAGTTTGCTTTCCTGCAGGTTCAATTGCATTGATTATTGTTTTCATTCTACGGCCATTGAGGTCATAAGCTGAAAGCTCAATATTACATTCTTTTTCAAGTGTATATTCAATGTTCGTATAACTGCCGAACGGGTTAGGGAATGCATTCAGGCTGAACTGCGGGTTGGCTGTAGTACTGGCATCTGTAATCGAGGTAATAGTTAATGTCTCGCAGGACTCAGCAGTATCGCCGGTAACAGGGTTCTGAAATTTCATAGCAAACTTGATATTGACCATTTTTCTTGTACACATGTATAGGTGTAGTGCTTGTTGTATCGACTGATCCATCTCCAAATATCCATTTCAGGCGGGACTGATCGCCCAATCCGGCCCCGACAAAATCGACAGGATAACCGCCGGCTTTTGTATTGACGGTATCTTTGTCGTGCCCAAATGCCACAACCAATCCTGTGCTGATTTTATTTACATTTAGAAGCTTATAAGCCTTGCCTGAACAACCCGTTGCTGTGCTTATCTTTAAAGATACCAGGTAAAATCCTGCATCCGCGTATGGATGCTTTGGATTTGTATCTGTGGAATAAGAATTGTCGCCGAAATCCCATTCTCTCTTATTCGGATTACCCAATGACACATCGGAGAAGATTGCTGTTTTACTCACAGAATCAATATTGAAATTGAAATCAGCCTTACAATTGTTTGCAGCAGTGGTAGCAATCGCAATAGATTTACATGAAGTGTTTGATATGTTACTTGTATCTGTAACGGTCAAACAAATATTATAATATCCACCTTTATTATAGGTATGGCTCGTGTTTGGAGTGAACGCCGGAGATGAGTTTAATTCTCCAAAATTCCATATATAACCCTTTATTTCACCTTTTGAATTATCAGTAAAGTTAATTTTCCTCGCCATTGTCGGATCAACTGCATACATGAAGTCAAACCTGCAATCGATACCTTCGCTTCCAATCAGGATGATTTTCTGGCTAAAGTCCATACAACCACTCAGACTGTTATAGGTATTCAGGCCAACTGTATGATATCCTTGTGCAAGGTATTTATGAACAGGATTATTTTGTGTTGACACATTTCCATCGCCGAATGACCACAACAGACTGTTCGATTCTCCTGTAATTGTATCTTTGAAATACACCGTTACTGAATCTACATTATAAGTAAAACTGGCATCACAGGACACACTGCCAATCAGTACTTGTGTAACAATATTGTCCATACAGGTAAGGCCGGAATTTGCAACAGTAAGTGAAATATCATACAACCCATCCTTTGCATAAATATGCTCAGTATTCAAGGATGTTGCAGTGGAGCCATCGTTAAAATCCCACAGATAGGAAGCCAATGTCCCTGTTGAAGTATTGGTAAACTTTACATCCCTGGTATTAGGTGTAACATAATAATTGAACGATGCAACACATTTCATCTCACCAACCAAAATAAAATTGGTAGAATAATCACTGCAATTTCTGGATGAATCGCTCACTGCAAGGCTGACCAGATAATACCCTGCTTTTGAGTATGTATGTACTGGAACAGAATCTGTCGAAGTATTTCCATCGCCAAAATCCCAATACCAATTTCTAATATTACCTGTGGACATATCGCTAAACTGAACCTGCATTGAATTGACAAGATATGTAAACTGTGAAGTAATATTGCATGGGACATTTCCAACCAGCAAGTTCTTACATTTTTTATCTGTTGCCTGTTTCCTGGTATCGACAACAGTAAGGCAAACCTGATACGAACCGGCCTTAGCGTACTGGTGATCAATATTTGGGCCTGAGAATGTAGTGAAGTCGCCAAAGTCTCAGTACCAATTGGTTACTGAAGGAGATGATTTATTAATAAAATTCACATCGAGTGTTTCGTTTTCTATTACATCATCGAAATCGGCAACAATTTTTGTAGACACAACCTGCATTAAAATGATAGTAACAGTTGCTGTTGTTGATAAAGGAGGGTTACCGTTATCAGCAACTGAAATTGTCAATGTGTATTTAGGGACCAAATTATAACTTAGTGCAGCGCTAACTGAAATATTTCCTGCACTGTCAACTGAAAATGCATTTCCTGGATTTTCCGAAACAATGCTAAATGTTAAACTCTGCCCTGAGTCAGGATCACTTGCAATAAAGGTTCCAACATAAGAGCCAATTCCGGCACTCTCCAATAAACTAAACGTAACATTGGAAGCTACAGGCGGTTCGTTCACGTTATTAATCATTATTGTTACATTGGCAGTAGCGGTAAGCCCAAACGGGTCGGTTACAACCACGGACAAAGAATACGATGAAATGGTTTCGTAATCGAGATTGCCATTTACTTTTATCACACCGGTTTTAGGATTCAGGAAAAATACATTTTTAATATTACCCGAAATGATACTATATATTACTGATTGTCCCTTATCGGGGTCATATCCGTTCAAAGTTCCCACAACAGTGCCAATTGCCGAATTCTCATTTATTCTCAGCAAAGTATCTTTAAGCACTGGGCTTTCGTTGATATCGTTGATATCAACTGTAATGTTGGCTGTATCACTTAGCAATGCTTTATCGAATACAGCAATTGCAAGGTTAAACTCAGGTATTGTTTCATAATCCGGCGATTTTGCAATTGTGAGTTCGCCAGATACACTATCGACACTAAATACGCCTCCAATATTACCCGAAACAATTCGATATTTCAAAACATCGCCTTTATCGGGATCGGTTGCCGGCACAATACCCAAAATATATCCTACAGCAGTGTTTTCATCAACAGAAAACGATGCATCATAAGCCACAGGTGGTTCGTTAACATTGATAATTTTTATCGAATCATTTGCAGTAGCAGACAATCCACCTTTGTCGGTTACTTTCACTGTCAAATTGTAAAGTGGGGTTGTTTCATAATCCGGAATTTTAGCCAGCGTTATCTTACCGGTGGGGCCATCGATTGCAAACATGCCACTTCCATTTCCTGAAGAAATGCTATAAGTAAGCACATCTCCGGCATCCGGGTCGGTAGCAGTTAATGTTCCAACAACAGAACCAACAGGTGAATTTTCAGCAATGGAGAAGTTCGAATTTGCAATAACCGGTGGTTCGTTCACATTGGTAATTTTTACTGAATCAATCGCCGTAGCAGACAATCCACCTTTGTCGGTCACTTTTACTGTCAAATTGTAAAGAGGGGTTGTTTCATAATCCGGAATTTTAGCCAGCGTTATCTTACCGGTGGGGCCATCGATTGCAAACATGCCACTTCCATTTCCTGAAGAAATGCTATAAGTAAGCACATCTCCGGCATCCGGGTCGGTAGCAGTTAATGTTCCAACAACAGAACCAACAGGTGAATTTTCAGCAATTGAAAAGTTCGAATTTGCAATAACCGGTGGTTCGTTCACATTGGTAATTTTTACTGAATCAATCGCCGTAGCAGACAATCCACCTTTGTCAGTTACTTTTATTGTCAAATTGTAAAGTGGGTTTGTTTCATAATCCGGAATTTTAGCCAGCGTTATCTTACCGGTGGGGCTATCGATTGCAAACATGCCACTTCCATTTCCTGAAGAAATGCTATAAGTAAGCACATCTCCGGCATCCGGGTCGGTAGCTGTCAATGTTCCAACAACAGAACCGACTGGTGAATTTTCAGCAATTGAGAAGTTCGAATTTGCAATAACCGGTGGTTCGTTAACATTGGTAATTTTAACTGAATCAATCGCTGTAGCAGACAACCCACCTTTGTCGGTTACTTTTACTGTCAAATTGTAAAGAGGGGTTGTTTCATAATCCGGAATTTTAGCCAGCGTTATCTTACCGGTTGGGCCGTCGATTGCAAACATGCCACTCCCATTCCCCGAAGAAATGCTATAAGTAAGCACATCTCCTGCATCCGGGTCGGTAGCTGTCAATGTTCCAACAACAGACCCGACTGGTGAATTTTCAGCAATTGAGAAGTTTGAATTTGCTATAACAGGTGGTTCATTAACATTCAAAATGCCTACTTTTATTTTTGCTGAATCGCTTAACCCGCCTTTGTCGGTTACCCTTACCAATAAATTGTACAACGAATCTGTTTCGTAATCGGGTACTTTGGCCAAAGAAAGTTTACCTGTAGCATCCATAGCAAACATACCACCAACATTTCCCGAAGTAATATTAAATGTAAGCGTGTCTCCTGCATTGAGATCGGTAACAGAAACTTTGCCAACTGTTGTGCCAACCGGCGAATTTTCCGCAATCGTAAATATTGTATCGCGAATTTGCGGTGCAACGTTGCAAATGTGAACTGAAATACCATCTGTCGTAGCAAACCATATGTTTCCTTTACTATCTTCTGAAATTGAATTAATTGTGTTATTGATTAACCCGGAATTGACTGTATTATAAGTTGACCAATTCTTGCCATCGAATTTACTTGCCCCGTTGTCATCGCCTGAACCAAACCAGATATTTCCACTTTTGTCTTCAAATATATTCAGTATTACGTTGGATGCAATTCCACTGTTGGAAGTATTATAATTTATCCAGTTTTTCCCATCGAATTTAGTGACCCCATGTTCCGGATAATCAGTCCAACCATGTCCCATCCATATATTGCCTTTAGAATCCATCAGCGAACAGGCAATATCATTTTCTGGTATTCCACTATTTGAAGTATTATAAACTGTCCAGTTTGTACCATCGAATTTACAAAGGCCTCCTGTCCCTCCAACCGAACCGCCCCAGGTAGTAGTCCCAATCCAGATATTGCCGGATTTATCTTCCATGATGCCCCCATACCAAACAATATCGGCAGCAAGAACCACTGTTTTCTGTATTATAAGTCGTCAGGATATTATTTGCAACATCATATTTCCTGACCCCATAGCCCCATGTACCAAACCAATTATAACCCTTGCTGTCCTGAAATGCAGTTAACGTATGGATATTTCCTGCATTAGGGGTTGTCCATGATGTACCGTTATATTTAGCAACCATTCCGGAATCCGAGCCAAAACATGCCCAAATATTTCCATTTTTATCTTCGAGAAGGCCGTTGGCATAGTTATAAGCCAATCCATTTTTGGAATTAAAAGTTGTCCATTTACCTGTTGAATCCATTTTAGCAATTCCACTTCCACCATAAGTAGTAATCCACATATTCCCTTTGCTGTCTTTCATTTCATAACTAACATCGTTGCTAGATAATCCATTACAGGTACTTAGTGTTTTCCAATCAGGATATTTGTTGTTCAATCCATGAATCAGGAAATTCTTTGTTAATGGAACATTATAATTGCTATTTCCCCCTGAAAGTAATGTAAACGCTTCAACCGAGTAGTTACCATCGATTGATAAATCGGCTTTGGTATTGAATTTATAGGTGGCCGTATCGCCGGGCAGGATTGTCAGGTTTGCAGTTTCCGCAGAAGCTATCTGGACACCGTTTAATTTATAACTTAAGTTGAAAGTGTTAACAGTCGTAGAACCATTATTGTAAATTTTTGCTTCTACCGGACTATTCTTATCTCCACATGCCGGAACGATTATATCTGTTATGATTAGCGTTTGGGCGGGTTTTGTATATGGCGTTTCAAGTGTAACTACTCCCAAATATCTTGTATCGTCCCATTGGTTGTTTGAATTTGAGTTCCAAAATTGTTCCTGGGTCCTGCCTCCAATCGCATTGGTAGTATTGTCAGCAACCTGGCAATCAAACTTAAACTCTTTGCCATCCCAGGCCGGGCTCATTTTTGCAGTTAAGATAGCCCAGGGAATTTGCCATTCCATAGTATATGATGTAACACTATCAACCTGTGCTGTTTTAGTATTCGGGTCAGAAGTAAAATCAGTCAATCCCCCACTGCCATTATTATTAACTTCAAAGCCCGAAGGATAAACGGCACCCCAGCCTTGTCTGAACTGATAATCACCAATTTTATAAATACCATTCCCAGAAGTTGAATCCATAGAAATATAAGTTTCAATGCAATCTCTGTCATAAGTATTTGGAGAAGTAGTATCGCCGCGGGTAGGGTCATAAACTTTGTAAACGATATACAAATTATTGTCATCATAAACCATTTGGAATTTAGCACTCATAGCTGAAGTAATATTTCCAAGGCACGAAGCTGCAATAGGTATCCAATTATTTGTCCAGGGGTCAAAGCCACCAATATTACCATCAATTGTTGGTGGTGTCGAAACTTTTTTAATTGTCAAAGTTTGGGGAATTACAGGATTGGTAAGGGCAATATCCTGGTGTGTCACCTGACCCTCTGAAATATCTATGGATATTGGAAAAGAAGATGTGTAAGGTAAATCTTGATTTACTACATCTGCATTGATAAAATAATTCCCGGTAGGTATTCCGTTTGACGTATATGGGCCTAATTTGTATGTACCGTCACTCTTCATTTGTGCAGGTAATATAGTTTGTGTTACCGGTATTATCAATTGTGAAAAGGCCTATACAAATGCCGCTTCCTGGTGGGGGAATAAGTGCATTACCATCAGGTTTCAAAATCCTACCTATAACTACCGGGTTGGTCAACCTTATATCCTGGGCTATAAGTTTACCTGCTTCTATGTGTACTTTTAAAGGTATAGCATTCGCAAAGGGGTTATTATTCCCCCAGACCTCAGCAGTTATCATGTAATCACCGCTTTGAGTAAACCGGCTATTACAATTATTGCTATAGATATGGTACGAACCTTCACTCTCGACAGATACCCTGGCAACGTGGTTTGTACTATCTGTAATATTCGTTAAATTAAGACAAGCATCAACGGTCGATTCGTCTTGAGGAATAAATACGGCACCTTCAGCGGTTAAAACTTTTCCGGTAATCAATAGAGGAGCTACCTGCGGGAATGGCAGGTATTTATTGACACTCGGCTTATAACCAAGTGGGCCAGAGTACCGTTGAATCAATTCCCCAACGTACCAGGTCGAAATACCTGCTGCCTTCGAGGGCCAGCTCGCGCCTTCTTTCCTGTTTTAACGAATCAATTGAAAACGAAGTATAATGTTGTAAATTAGCCCTCGACCGGACTGCATTAATCATACTAAGTGCAGTAACATTATCGCCTAAATTGTATGCAGCCTCTGCATCCATTAGCAATACATCGGCATAGCGCAACACAATTTCATTTTGCTTATATTGCCACCAATTTGCAGGGTTATCATACGCTGTCTTTTGTGAGTATTTATTATCATAATAGCCTGTATATTCATATGGATCGCTAAATGATGCACCATTTGCCTTTAAAAGTTCAGCATCAATAATAGAAGCATCAAACCTTTGATAATCGCCAATTGATTTGTATGCGTTTGCTAGTCCTTGGGCAACTTTGCAGAATCCCCATCCAGTGGAGTATTCACTGCAATTTGTTAGGTTCCTGATACCCATTAGCATAACATTTGCATTACCTTTATTTGGATAAATATAATCAGGATAAGAGTAAAAAGGGATTTCGAACAATGATTCGGATGTATGTTTATAATCGGCGCGCCACAAATCGTTAAAATTAGCCAATAAATTGTACTGGATAGAATTTATTATATCCGTAAACTGTGATTTGGCTTGCGCCCATTTCCCTTCGTACAAGAAAACTTTGCCTAAAAGTCCTTTTGCTGCCCCTTTGGTAGCCCTGTCAATCTCAGAATTTAAAATAGCTGATTTTTCAGGCAAATATAGAATGGCCGCCAGAAGGTCGCTTTCAATCTGGGCATAGACTTTGGCAATTGAATCGCGTTTAACAGGATTGTTAACATTTAACGGAATATCACCAAAAAGACGTAACATATCAAAATAGAAGTAAGCACGCAGGAATTTTGCTTCAGCTATATTTCTTGTCACTTCATTAGAACCATATGCGTTTGAATCTATTAAATTATTGCATCTCCTGATACCTTCTGAATATTTGTTCCAAACATTCAACGACAGGGCATTACCTATTTTCAGGTTGTAATTATCAAGCGCTGTCAAATCAGGTATATCATTTTCATTATTTCCACCGGCCACTGCATCGTCCGATTCAATGTTCGAGATTAATGAAACTGAATTGCTCCAGGGATATTGCCATCTAAGCACATCGTAACAGTAATTCAAATTAATATTTGCTTTAGGCGCAAAACTGATTGTGACGGTGTCTGTAGAAATATTACACATAGTTTGTGTGGTCCAAACCAGATTATAAGTTGCGCCAGGTAACCCTGTGAACTGGGGGGTATTATCGTTGTTATCGAAAATATATCCACCGTATCCCGATGCAATACTCCAATTGCCGCTTCCCGAGACAGGATTGTTGGCTGAAAGGGCAATAGTTGCATCAACAATATTGAGTTGATCTGCCGGCATAGGCTGGAGGGTTTTGCGGGCATATATCAGGGGCATTGTATAGCGCTTTAACTTCATCAACGTTCAGCGCGCGACCGTATATGCGTATTTCATCCAGTGACCCGTTGAAATATTGGGTACCTGAAACAAAACACCTGCCTATGTATAGATTATGCCCATTACCGATAGTAGCAGTATTAGTGCCCGGAATTATCCAGGATACCATCAATATAGAGTTTAACAATATTGCTGTCGCGCGTGACAGTTACCAGGTGCCATTTACCATCGCCGTCAACCGGTGCATTGCTTATAACGTCACTATAACCATCACCAATCCTCACCCTTAACCTGCCATCCCCTTTGGTCATTAATTCAAGGCCATTATAAGGCAAAACTGTA
>CAVSGB010000107.1:0-13549 GCA_963726845.1 uncultured Bacteroidota bacterium
TCATTTTCTAATTTACTATTAGCACAAAGTTTTGAATTTCTATCATACGGGGTTAAGTATCAATTAAGAGATAATGTTGTTCCTGTAAAATCAAAATTGATTATTAAAAAAAATTACAAAGGAGAATACAATATTATAGGATACAATCATAGTGATATACAAATGAACCTTACTGTCAAATATTTTGACAATAGCTCAAATACAAATTATTATAAAGGAACTGTAAATTTTGGTGCAATTGATTATGATTGTCTTATAATGTCTACACTTAAATTGGATGAATTTATAAAAGGAGTTGGGAATAAAGATTATTATGTATTCTATGAGGATAATGAGATTCAAATATTTTATGATTTTAAAGGAGTTAATCCACTTGAATTTAGAAATTTTGTTTCAGTATATCCAATAAATGACAGCGAGCGAATATTAAAAGAACAAAAACAAATTGAAGAACAAAAGCAAAACACCAAAGAATTAGAAAATAAAAGACAAATAGCATTACAAGAATTAGAACAAAAAAAGCAATTAGCGTTACAAGAAAAAATAAAAGCATATTTAGCTACACGAGATGAAAAATATTATTCCTTAGAAGAATATCCTTCAAAATATTCTCAAATTCAAGATGAAATAAAATCAATTTTAAGTAAAGTCATCAAAGAAAATGATAAAGATATTTCAATAACAGTCCGGTTAGTATTAAAAACTGATTATAAGGGCAGTTTATACAATGACTTTACTATTGAAGGTGAAGCCCCAGTATCTTTAAAGCAAAAGATAAAAAAACAAATAGATACAATTACATTACCTCAAATTATCATGTTTGATAAATATACTTCAAATACTAAAGCTGCTTACCAATACTTTTGTACCTATTCTAATAGTAATTGTGAAATTTTATATAACAAAAAAGGAAATGAGAACATTCAAAGCCCATGCAATTTGGCTTTAGAAGATATTAAATCAAAAAAATATCCGTTTGGTAAATATTATTCTACTGTTAAAAAATTACAAATAGGCAATTATCCGGCCTCAACTATAATAAAATACAATAATTTTAATGGATTAGGCGGTGCAAGTAATGCCCTTTTTTCTGTTTTCATTCCCGGCTTAGGCAACTATTTTGTTAATGGTGGTACTGGCTCAATTTTGGGCAACTATACATCACCTCTTTACACTACTATTGCAGTATTAGGTTTTGTAGGTGCAGGATATTCATTTAAAATTGAATCAAATAAAAGTTATGCTCTTTATCATAGTTCAAACTATCAACCAACGATAGACCAATATTATGACCAAGCAAACACACAAAATAAGACAGCATATTTATTATTTGGAACAGGTGCAATGATATGGGTTTATGACATAATTTGGACGGTAAGAAAGGGTGCGGCAAATTCAAAAGCAAACCGGATAATGAAAAATAATTTATCATTTAAACCTTTAATTTATGATAATTCAAAGATGGGTATTGATTTAACTTATAAATTCTAAAAAAATGAAACCGATTGCTTTTCTTTTGATAATAGCCCTATCACTTTCAGGTTGTGAACTGATTCCAGATTTAAAAAGAGACAATCCTGATGACCAAAAAGGAATAAATTACACTACACATTTAATTGAATTTGACCATTATGATATTTCAAATCAAATAAATCCTGAACCTGGAGCAACTATCGGATTAAAAATATATATTAAGAACATTGGAACAGGTACTTTAAGTAATGTTAAAGGAATTATTACAACAGAAAGTCAATATATTACAGAACTTACAAATGATTCATTGTATTTTTCATTTGATGGTGTTAATGAACAAATTGAACCAAATCAAATTGTTCAAGGTTGGCAAAGTTCAGTCGATTCTATTGGCTTTAAAATTTCTAAAGAAGCACCTGTTGGGTCAAAAATATCTTTTAATCTTAATTTGAAAGATAACAAAAATAGAAGCTGGACAGTAAATTTTAGTATAGATGTTACAGACTTTGTTAGAACGTTCTTACTGGAATTTGACCATATTGAAAATTATGGTGCAATTAGTCCAGAACCAGGAGCAGATATTGCTTTGAAAATTTTCATTAAAAATAGTGGTACTGGTATATTGAGCAATGTTAAAGGAACAATTACAACAGTAAACCAATATATTTCAAACTTTTCATCGGATTCATTACATTTCTCACCAGATGGCTATATTGAACAAATTGAACCAAATGAAATTGTTCAAGGTTGGCAGCCTATGTTTACTTCTTATGATTATTCTATTAGTTTTCATATTTCAAGTCAAGCCCCAATTGGGAATATAATATTGTTCGATTTAAACCTCAAAGATGACAAAAGCCGACAATGGAAATTTAGTTTCAATGTTGAGGTAGTACAATGATTGGTATATTTTGAATCCTACCAATGAATTATTATTTTCACAAAAAATATACTTTTTCAAACAATTAAAGGCAACTTAAATAAATTGGTTGTGAGCGATACAGGTATGGAAAAAATTTGCAAAAAGTATTTTATAACCCATTACCGGGGCAAACCAACAAAACGGTACAATAGAATATTAAAACAGGTTGAACATAGTGAGGGTTTGCCTTATGAAATATTGAGAATGTTGTAATAATTGCATCAAATTTTATTATGACAGATAACAAAACAGTAACAAAAGTATTACCTTTGTAAAACAGGATTAAGAATGAAATACAGTGAACTTCACAGGTTAATAAAGAAAGCTGGCTGGCAGGTAGTCCGGCAAAATGGCACAAGCCATGTAATTTATAGTAAAGAAGGTTTTGAAGATGTATCAGTTCCTTATCACGGTTCAAAAGAAATTGGAAAAGGTTTGGCCTATAAGATAATGAAGGCAATGAAACTAAAATAAATGTTTTATGAAAACGATAACAGCAGTATTGGAAAAAGGGAAAGACGGCTATGGGGTTTGGTTTAATGAAGTAACCAACGTTTTTGCCTTTGGTGAAACGGTTGAGGCTGCTAAAAAAGATGCCTATTCTGCTTTAGACTTTTATATTTCAAGCTTAAAAGAAGATAATAAGAAATTGCCCCCGATTTTACAAAATGATTGGGAATTAAAGTTTCAATATGATACAATGGCCTTGCTTAATTACTATCAGGGAATATTTACCAAATCGGCATTATCTAAAATAACCGGGATAAATGCAAGCCAATTGAGCCAATATGCCAACGGTTTTAAAAAACCAAGAAAGCCACAAGTCCAAAGGATAGAAAAAGGGTTGCACTCTTTGGCAAATGATTTAAGGGCAGTTCATTTGATTTAAATGGGTTTGTATTTCTCCTTAATGACATAAGCTAACTACCTGTAAAAAATCAGAATTTAGGTTTTTTGTTGCTGAATTGTTACCCGTTTTTACAAACATGCTTATTTTATTGGTTTTGTTGCTTGTATTATATTTCAAAGATAATATCTCTATAATTCGGGATCACAACTAATCCTTTAGGCAAAAACTCACCTCTAAATAGAAATAATTATCTCATAAAGCAGAAGATTTGAAACAAACAAATAAATTGATTGTTGTTTATTTCAGTTAGATAAAAAAAATTTCTAAAATTCTATATAAAAATCATTAACCTTTAAAAACCAATTAATAATGGAACCTTCAGCTGACCAAAAATTTTATTATCCTTCAGACGATGTTCTGGAAAATGCGTATGTCAAGGAATATGACAAAATGTATAAGTTTTCAATTGAAAACAGGGAAAAGTTTTGGGCAGAACAAGCCGAACAACTGCACTGGTTTAAAAAATGGGATACTATGCTTGACGCAGGAAACCCTCCGTTTTACAAATGGTTTAATGGCGGTAAAACCAACATTGTTTATAATGCCCTTGACAGGCACCAACTCACAGCAGTGCGTAATAAACTGCCCTCATTTGGGAAGGAGAACCAGGGGACCTCAGGACTTTCTCATATCATGCCTTAAACCGTGAAGTGTGCCAGTTTGCCAATATACTTAAAAGCATGGGGGTTAAAAAAGGCGATGTAGTGACAATTTACATGCCCCAAATTCCGGAGCAAATATTTGCAATGCTGGCCTGTGCCAAAATTGGAGCTGCACACAGCGTAGTTTACGGTGGTTTCAGCCACGAAGCACTTGCTGATCGCATCAATGACGCCAACAGTCGGGTAGTTATTACAGCTGATGGCGGCTATAGAAGGGGAAAGATTATAGAACTTAAAAGTATTGTTAATAAGGCAATGGAATTGTCGCCAACTATGGAAATATGTTTGACAATTAAACGTACCGGCCAGGATGTATATATGGAAAACGATCGTGATTACTGGTACCATGACTTGAAAGCATTGCCAATTGCTGGTTATAGTTGCGAAACAGAACAAATGGATTCGGATGACATGCTGTTTCTGCTATACACGTCCGGTTCTACCGGAAAGCCAAAAGCCCTGGTTCATACACATGGAGGTTATAGCGTGTATACATCAACCACACATCGTATGGTTCTTGATATTAAGCCTGAAGACAGGTACTGGTGCGCCGCAGATCCGGGTTGGATTACAGGGCACAGTTATATCGTATATGGCCCTTTAATGAACGGGGCAACAATAATGCTTTATGAAGGTGCACCCAACCATCCATACCCGGACAGGTGGTGGAAAATGATTGATAAATATGGAATAAATATACTATATACTTCACCCACAGCAATACGTGGACTTATGCGATTTGGCGAATCGTGGCCAAAAAGAAACAACCTGAAAACACTGCGTTTGCTTGGATCGGTTGGTGAACCAATTAACCCTGAAGCATGGAAATGGTATCATAAATTTATTGGCCAGGAACGATGCCCTATAATGGATACCTGGTGGCAGACTGAAACCGGAGGATTTATGATTTGCCCCTTGCCAATAACTCCTCTAAAACCCGGATCAGCAACCAAACCATTTTTTGGAAATGAAGTAGCAGTTGTTGATGAAAACGGTAACGACGTAAAAGCAGGCGAAGAAGGCAGCCTGGTTATTAAATCACCCTGGCCTGGAATGGTTTCGGGTGTTTATAACGATCCCGATCGGTTCATTCAAACATATTGGCAGAAGTACCAGAAACAAGGATGGTACTTTACCGGTGATTCGGCAAAAAAAGATGAAGATGGGTATTACTGGATTATAGGCCGAGTAGACGATGTAATTAAAGTAAGCGGTTACAGGCTGGGAACAGCAGAAATCGAAAGCGTTATGGTAAGCCATCCTGCCGTTGCAGAAGCTGCTGCTATTGCAGTGCCTCACGCGATTAAAGGCAATGCAATCCATATTTTCGTGATACTAAAAAAAGATTACACTGCTTCTCCAAAACTCGAACATGAACTTGTTAACCATGTGGCTGAACATATGGGTTCAATAGCAAGGCCCGAAGAAGTAAAATGCGTGGACATTTTGCCAAAAACACGAAGCGGAAAAATAATGCGAAGGATACTTAAAGCCAGAATACTCGGGCTTCCCGAAGGAGATCTGAGTACTCTTGAAGAATGAAATTAATCAGAACAAAGAACAAAGAATTGATAATAGATAAAAAGTACAAACTAAAAATTTTGATTAAAGTTGTGTTTAATATTTGTGAACTTAAAATTTAATAGAAATGGTAAAAATGTGGATAAAAGCTTTGAAGGTCATACCTCAAATTAATAAAGAAGAATGGAACAAACTCGATATATTCTCCAGATGGCTGATTGCAAGCCGGGGCGCTGTTTTTGTAATGACTGCAATTGCAGCCTGCATTGGAGGATTGTTGGCCTACCGTTACGGAAATTTCTCTTTAAGTATATTTATTTGCACATTGCTTGGACTGGTTCTTGCCCATGCTACAAATAATATGCTCAACGACTATGTAGATTCCAAAAAAGGAATCGATAAAAATAATTATTACAGGGCGATGTACGGTCCGCATCCTCTGGAACATGGGTTGTTGTCAAAAAAACAATTCCGCGTTTATATCCTGTTTACCGGCATACTCGCACTTTTGTCAGGAATTTTTATTACCTATGAAGTCGGCCTATCTACACTCTGGTTTTTTGGGCTGGGTCTTTTTTTTCTGCTATTTTATACCTGGCCTTTGAAATATTTCGGGCTTGGCGAATTATCAGTTGTATTTGTTTGGAGGCCATTGATGGTAGGCGGAACCTACTTTGTTGTTTCGAACGGACATTGGAACAACTGGGTTGCTTTAATAAGTCTTGTTTATGCATTGGGTCCAACAACCGTATTGCTGGGAAAACATTCTGATAAATTAAAAGAAGACAGAGCAAAAAATGTGAAAACACTTCCTGTTATTATTGGAGAAAAAGCTTCTCGCTATACAGTTATTGTTTTATTTTTGCTTCAATATGCTTTTATCTTGTTACTCGTGGTTAAATATCACTTTGGAATTGCCCTTTTATTAGTTTTTCTTTCTATACCAAAATTTATTGAAACGACTAAAATTTTTTTACAGCCACGTCCTGAAAAAGCGCCTGAAAATTCTAAAGATACAGGATGGCCATTATACCTTGTTGCCCATGCTTTTAATTTCAACAGAAGGTTTGGATTATTGTTCCTTTTAGGACTAATTATTGAACTTGTAATTTACAAGTTGTAGGTATTGGTCATTGGCCAGTTTAGTTTTAACTTTTAACTTCCTTTCAAAAGATCTGATTCAACCTATTCAGGCTGCCTCCGGTTTGCTTCATATCAATTTTGACCCGAAATTCCTGAACCATTATTTTTATCAACTCTCTGAAGTCTATCCTGCTATCAGCAGTATATCTTTTATCATTTCATTAATCTCCTTTAAAATAAATATTTGGATATTTCACGGGTTGATATTCATGCATCAAATCATAAACAGCTTCGAAAATACTATCTGAGCCAGGCTTTGACAAATAGTCGCCATCAGTTCCATATGCCGGCCTGTGTTCCTGCCCTGTTAAAGTCCGTGGCGGAGAATCGAGATAATAAAACGCTTCCTGTTCCTCTAAAACTTTTTGCAACATATATGCCGATGCACCACCTGGTACATCTTCATCAACAAATAGCAGACGATTGGTTTTTTTGACAGAATTTATAATTTGGTGATTAATATCGAAAGGAATAAGTGTTTGTACATCTATTATTTCTGCCGAAATATCAAATTTTTTGAGGTTTTGTGCTGCTTCTTTTGCAATTGCCACACACCAGCCATAAGTAACAATAGTTATATCGGTTCCCTCTTCTACAATCTCAGGGATACCAAGTGGAATTTTAAACTCTCCCAGGTTTTCCGGCAACAATTCTTTGTTTTCATAAGCTTTTAAAGGTTCTATTACAATAGCCGGATTGTTTATTTCGAGCAAAGTATTATAAAATCCTGCGGCCTGGGTCATATTTCGTGGAACGCATAAATAAACACCCCGGGCCGAGTTGATTATCATTCCCATTGGCGATCCGGAATGCCACATTCCTATTAACCGATGACCCCTCGCACTTATTATCAGAGGTGCTACCTGACTTCCATTGGTCCTGTAATGCATGGTTGCAAGGTCATCACTAATGGTTTGTATGGCAAATAAAAGATAATCGAGATATTGTATTTCAGCAATAGGCCGGAACCCACGTAATGCAAAACCTATCCCCTGCCCTATTATTGTTGATTCGCGAATACCTGTATCAGTAACCCGCAAATCACCATAATTCTGCTGCAAACCCTTTAAACCCTGGTTAACATCGCCAATCTTACCGGTATCTTCGCCGAAAGTTACCAATAGTGGATATTTATTAAATAAATAATCAAAGTTTTTATTTAAAATCTCCCGTCCACTTGTTAGAACAGGCTTTTCACTATATACTGGCCCTATATATTTCAATGAAACTAATGAATGTTTACTTTCATTGTATAAATTCTTGCTGTATATATCCTGGCTTTTCTTCTCATATTCAATTAACCAGGCAGCAAGTTTCTTTTGAAAAGCAAGTTGTTTCCTATCTTTACTTAATTGCTGAATTATTTTCTTAGTCAGGCTTAAGATTTCTTTCCTGGTTGTTATATTATTATTCATTAATAAATTAAAGCCGGGAATTTCTTTCAAAAATATTGCCAACCCAGGATTGCTATTCAAAATGTTCAGCAATTCTTTCTTCTCATTAATATAGACTTTCGAATACTTTTCCCACGAAATGCGCTGAGCTTCTTTAGCCTTTCGTGTCGCATCAATTTCAATTTTATCAAGGGTTTCAATAGCAGCGATCTTTTCTTTAACAATCCATTCTTTCATTTTTTTGATCGGGTCATATTCTTCTTCAAATTTCAAACGTTCTTTTGATTTGTACCTTTCATGCGATCCTGATGTAGAATGGCCTAAGGGCTGCGTCATTTCATAAATATGAAATAAAACAGGCACATGATCTTTTCTGCAACGAATAATACCTTTTTCGAATGTTTCAACCAACTGGGGATAGTCCCAACCTTTACAGGTATAAATTTCGCAACCGTTGCTATCCCCATCTATTTGAAAACCTTTTAAAGCTTTGGAAATGCTTGCTTTAGCAGTCTGAAGTTCAACTGGTACCGAGATACCATAACCATCATCCCAAACTGCTATGGCCAAAGGAACCTGCAATACACAGGCTGCATTAATAGTCTCAAAAAACAAACCTTCCGAAGTGCTTGCTTCGCCAATTGTTCCGAAAGCGACCTCATTGCCGGAATCAGACAAATTCGAATACTGCTTTATATGTTCGTTGATCCTGAAAAGTTTTGAAGCGTAAGCCAGTCCTAACAACCGTGGCATTTGCCCGGATGTTGGTGAAATATCTGCCGATGAATTTTTTTGTTTCGAGACAGTTGTCCAGTTACCGTCTTTATTAATATTCTTAGTTGCAAAATGATTGTTAAAGTTTCTGCCACTGCTGGAAGGATTATGCTTTTCATCGGTATTGCCATACAATTGTGCGAAAAATTCTTCTGCCGTCAGCAAGCCAGCGGCCAGCATAAAAGTCTGGTCGCGATAATAACCGGCACGCCAGTCGCCATTCATAAATGACTTGGCATAAGCAATTTGTGCAATTTCCTTACCATCGCCAAAAATTCCGAATTTTGCCTTTCCCGAAAGAACTTCTCTTCTTCCAATCAAACTTAAATGCCTGCTTAATACTGCAACACTATAATCATTCAAAATTTCTTCTTTGTTCAATAATGCATGTACTTTTGTTGATTTAATTTCTGAGATTTTGTTCTTAGTCATCAACTCCATTCTATTTTTATTTAGATTAAATACAAATTAAAATAAACTTTAACTAATTTTACATGTCATTAACAACTGTTTTAAGGTGTTGTTAAAAAAAGATTCTAATTAGATAATAAATATGATTGGTGGATTATCATGAATAACCTGACAATATTGAAAAGTACGATAGATAAAAAATCTGAAGAATTTATTTCGAATTATAGACAAAACAAAATACTGCTAGATGAATTTGATAAAATTATGGCGCAAATAACTGAACGTTCAGAAAGCGCACCTGTAATTCAACATAAATCGAAAGGCAAATTTCATGTTTATGAACGGATCGAGATGCTGCTTGATAAAGACACACCATTTCTTGAATTATCCCCTCTCGCAGCGCTTAATCAATACGATAATAATTTTCCGTCAGCAGGTATCATCACTGGAATTGGCTATGTGCAAGGCATAGTGACTGTTATTATAGCAAACGATGCCACTGTTAAAGGCGGAACTTATGTAAAAGAAACAATTAAAAAACATTTAAGGGCTCAAAAAATAGCATTGCAAAATCATTTGCCCTGCGTATACCTGGTTGAATCGGGCGGAATATATTTGCAGGAACAGGCAAATGTTTTTGCCGATGAGGAGCATTTTGGAAGGATATTTTATAACCAGGCAAAACTGTCGGCATTAAGTATTCCACAGGTTGCAATCGTCATGGGCTCAAGTATTGCAGGTGGTGCATATATTCCTTCAATGAGCGATGAAACTATAATTGTTAAAGACCAGGGAACTATTTTTCTTGGCGGGCCTCCATTGGTCAAAGCAGCAACCGGTGAAATTGTTACAGCAGAAGAACTTGGTGGCGCCATTGTTCATACCAGTATTTCGGGAGTTGCCGATTACCTTGCGCTGAGCGAAGAACATGCAATTGAAATTTGCAGGAATATTTTTTCAAATTTAAGTATTCAAAATCAACAGCATCTTGAAAAATTTCCTGAAGAAGAACCTCTCTATCCAATGGATGACCTTTACGGAATTCTGCAGTCAGATTCCCGGAAACCAACAAATGTTTACGAAATTATTGCCAGAATAGTCGATGGAAGCAAATTTCAGGAATTTAAGGAAAATTATGGCCGGACACTTATAACCGGTTATGCGAGGATAATGGGCTATCCTGTAGGCATAATTGCAAACACTGGAATATTTTTTCCGGAGTCGGCACAAAAAGGGGCCCACTTTGTCGAGTTGTGCAATCATCGGAAATATCCGATTGTTTTCCTTCAAAATATTTCAGGTTTTATTGTTGGTAAAAACTTTGAACATAATGGTATTGCTAAAGAAGGTGCAAAAATGGTACATGCTGTAGCAAATGCAAATGTGCCAAAATTTACAATAATTTTTGGAAGTTCGCATGGTGCAGGTAACTATGCGATGGCTGGAAGGGCCTTTAATCCTGCTTTGCTCTTTTTATGGCCAAATTCCAAAACCTCTGTCATGGGCGGCGAACAAGCATCTGAAATTCTGGTTACAGTTAAAAATAATCCTAAAAACACAAGCGAACCGGAAACTGTAAAAAAGGAATTAAGAAAAAAAATAATGGAACAATATGAAACAGAAAGTTCAGCCTATTACAGCACTTCGAGATTATGGGACGATGGAATTATAGATCCTGCAGATACAAGAGTAGTTTTGGCGATTGGCATTTCGATGTCGCTAAATAAAAAGTTTGATGAACCAAAACATGGAATTTATAGAATGTAATTTTCAGGTGTTGGGAGTTAGACAATAGGAAATGATAATTGGATTTTGGGTGAAATGAAAGTTTTGTCAATGAATTACATTTTAAAGTTTTTATGAAGGAATTCAATACATTAGAATTAGAAATAGATAGCTCAGTCGCGACAGTATGGCTTAACAGGCCCGAAGTGCATAATGCATTTAACAGAGAAATGCTTAATGAATTAACGCAATGTTTTAAATTTCTCAATAAATCAGAAGAGATTCGGGTCATTCTGCTCAGAGGAAGAGGAAAATCATTTTCTTCAGGGGCTGACCTGAAATGGATGTTCGATTCAGAAAATAAAAGTTATAAAAAAAATAAAGCAGATAGCATTGCAATGGCAAAGTGCCTTAAATCTATTTACTCTTGCACGAAACCCACTATTGCAATTGTTCATGGAGCAGTTATTGGCGGTGGAATTGGAATACTTTGCACCTGCGACTTTACAATTGCCGAAACCAACACTTTTTTTTCCTTATCTGAATTTCGTGTCGGCTTAGTTCCTTCTACTATAATGCCCTACTTACTTAAAAAAATGAACCAACATAAATTAAAAATGTTAATGTTTTCAGGTAAAAAATTAACATCAACTGAAGCACATCGAATAGGACTTATAGAAGAATTATATGATACAAATGCAATTGAAATGAAGTTAAAGCTATTTATTAATGACATTTTAAAATCTTCACCAGATGCAATTAATGAAAGCAAAGCATTGATGAATTTTTTATATAATAAATCGGATTCTGAAAAAATTATGAATAAAACTGTGAAATCAATAACAAAAATGAAAATGTCAAAAAGCAGTATAGAAGGAATTTCGGCCTATATGGAGAAGAGGTTGCCAAATTGGACAGTGCAGATTTTATAGAAAAAGATAATACTAAAAAAATCAACATCTTACGATCAAGCACTGTACACTATAAACTATACCAAACTTGTTTATGGAACAACATTATAATCATCCATTATTAAAAAATAAACATAATAATTTACGTCTAAAAATAAGGGATTTCGCTGAGAAAGAGATCAGACCTGCTGCCGCTGAATTAGATGACAAAGGAATGTTTTCCAATGAACTGACAAAAAGAATGGGAAGTCTGGGTTTACTGGGAATGACAATTCCAAAACAATTTGGCGGTCAGGATTTGGACACTTTGTCGTATATAATAGCTGTTGAAGAACTGGCAAGGGTCGATAGCTCACAAGCCGCCACAATTGCAGCACACAACTCACTTGGAATAGGTCCGATCCTGCAATTTGGCAATGAGAAGCAAAGAACTAAATATTTGCATTTACTAACAACCGGAAAGCATTTATGGGCATTTGGACTTACAGAAGTAAATGCCGGTTCGGATGCAAAAGCCACAGAATCAAATGCCATTCTTTCTAAAAAACACTGGATAATAAATGGCGAGAAAGTTTTCATCACAAATTCATCTTCAGACCTGTCGTATGGAACAACAGTTCAGCTGATAACAGGTTTAAAAGGTGATAAGAAAGAACTTTCTACTATATTGGTCGACAGGTCATCCCCAGGATATTTCTGCGAAAGGATCAGCAACAAAATGGTCTGGAGGGCAGCAGATACGGGTCGTTTAACGTTCACAAACTGTAAAGTACCTGAAGAAAACCTTCTGGGGAAACGTGGTGAAGGATTACAAATTATGCTCGAAACACTTAATTCCGGCAGGTTATCGATTGCCGCAATGGGCTTGGGATTGGCCCAGGGAGCATTTGAAATTTCATTGGCTTATTCAAAAAAGAGAGTGCAATTTGGCCAGCCTATTTCAAAATTTCAGGTAATTTCTTTTAAGCTTGCCGAAATTGCAACAAAAATTGATCTCGCAAGAAATTACCTTTATAATTGCTGCTGGTTGAAAGACAATAATCTTCCTTTTGCCAAGGAAGCTTCAATTGCCAAACTTTATACATCCGAAATAGCCAAAGAAGTTGCCGATGAAGCGCTGCAAATACATGGAGCGTATGGCCTGTTCAAAAATAACGATATTGAGCGGTTTTACAGGGACCAAAGGATTCTGCAGATTGGTGAAGGAACTTCGGAAATACTCAAATTAGTTATAGCAAGGAAACTTGAATTATAAGATAATAACTCAGATAACACAGATCCGCCAGTTGTTGGAACGCAGGTTTTAGCAGATTATTAATAACCCCGTTTTTCTCCACGTTTTAAATCCGCTTCGTCCGCGTTCCGTTCTTTGGGGATTATAAAAGAAAAATCAATGCCAATAATCGATGGGTTTTCAAAATTAAGCAGAGATCAGAAAATTAAGGCGATAGCCCAGATATCTGGTATTGAGTCAACCGGAATTGATTTATTAAGAAATATCAATCAGGATACTAATGAAAATTCATTTTTAAATAGTATCAGCGAGAATGTAATTTCGCAATTTGCTTTGCCATACAGCATAGTCCCAAATTTTAATATCAACGGGAAAATATATTATGTCCCGATGGTAACTGAAGAAAGCTCTGTAGTTGCAGCGGTTTTATCTGCAGCAAAGTTCTGGTTCGATAAAGGTGGTTTCGAGG
>CAVSGB010000108.1:0-7038 GCA_963726845.1 uncultured Bacteroidota bacterium
TACCAGGCCATCATTAGAATCGTAATTTCTAAATTTTGAACTAAGAACATTAAATTTAGAAAGCCCTTTATTGGTGCTTAACCAGATATTATTGTGATTGTCTTCTAATATTCCTTTAATAACGTTGTTTGGTAATCCATCTTTGAGAAGGTAGGCTTTAAATGTATTTTTTTTCTTGTCATACACGTTTAACCCTTCTTGTGCCGATCCATAAATTTGATTTAGAGTCCTCCAATAAGCATATTACAAAACTATTGCTGAGGCTGCAACTGTCATGAGGTATATTTTGATAGTTTGTAAATGACTTTTTATCTTTGTTCAGCTTGCTTAACCCGTTTGGTGTACCAACCCATATTGTACCTTCCTTATCGCAAAGCACCACGAAAGGCCAGTCATCTGCAAGGGTGTTCTGATGGTTGTTTGGATCGCATCTGTAATGGCAAAATATTTTATTTTTGTAATCAAATCTGTCAATACCTCTACCATGGACCACTATCCAGAAGTTTCCTTCCTTATCTTCAGCCATTGATCGAATGTCGTTGCCACCAATGCTTTTATCATTCCCTGGATCGTTCTTATAGGTTATAAAAGTCCTTGTTTTAAAGTCAAACTTCTGTAAACCACCCCTGTATGTGCCAATCCAAATATTTCTGTGGCTGTCCTCGAAAGTCATTAAAACAGAGCTTGGCCCCAGGCTTTTATTGTCAAGCGGATCATTTTCGAAATGCTGAATTTTCTCTAAAAGAAGGTTTATCAAATCCAAACCACTGTTAAATGAACCTGCCCAAAGTATTCCATTATGATCTTTAAGTAATGATACTATTACTGGTTTAGCTATGCTTAGTTTATCTTTTGGGTTTTGCGTAATATTATAGAATTGCTTTTTAACCATTGACACATTTACGCCACCTTTAAAGTTTAAGCTCCAGTAATTTCCTTCCGAATCTTCGAGGAAAGTTTTAACTCCCAGAGTTGATAAGCTGTAATTATCTTTATCATCATGAACATAATTATAAAAAATATCTTTCTTTTGATCATATAGCTTTAATCCTACATTATCGCATATCCATAAATTATTTTTTTTGTCGCAATAAATTTTATTCACGATGTTCTCGTCATTGTTATCAGAAATAATAGATTTTATAAAAGTGCCATTTTTTAAATCGTACCAATATAAACCACTTCCCAATGTTCCAATCCAATATTTATCTTTATCCTGATAAATACATTTGTAACGAAATTTAATCCTGCTATTGTGTATAGTTGTCAAAATATTCTTGTTTAAATAGAATAAATACAGGCTATCTGAAGTTACCCATAAATTATTGTCCCTGTCAAAATAAATTGATTCAATTGATATTTTCAGATTCAGTACCGGAATAAAAGTTTTACTTATTTTGTTGAAGCGAAGAATCTTTCCATTTAATGTGCTTGCATATAAATTATGTCCTTTATCCCCAGTTATGCAAGAAATTGTTAAAGCTTCCCTGTTTTTATTATCTGCTTTATCTGGCAAATAATTAATAAACGAGTCAAATTTCCTGTTATATAAATTTATCCCAAAATGTGTCCCACTCCACAAATTACCTTCATTGTCCACAAAAAGGGTTGTAACATTACTATTAGAAATACTGGTCGGATCACCTTGAATTTTACGATAATTAATAAATTTATATCCATCATATTTGTTGAGGCCATCCATGGTCGCAATCCAGATAAAACCTTGATTATCCTGGGCTATATCTGTCACTTCACTGTTTGACAGGCCTTGTTCAGTAGAAAGTCTTGTAAACTGAAGATCTTTCTTTTGCGCAAGTATTAAAATGCACAAATGGAATGTTATTAAGAATAATAACTTTTTCATATGCATATTTATTTATCTATAAAATTTAAATATATTTATTGATAACCTGCAATAAATCGTTTTTTTGGATAGGCTTAACTAAATATGCACTAATTCCCGATTCCATGTATTCAATAATTTCGTCTTCGAATGCATAAGCAGTTTGCGCAATGACATGCAATTCCGGTTTTATGAGTTTTATGTGCCTGGTGGCTATAATTCCGTCGATATCGGGCATTTTAATATCCATAAGGACTAAATCGACATGGTTGTTTTTGACGTAATTAATTGCTTCATTACCATTTTTTACCCAAACAATAATCGCGTTTGTTTTTACAAGATAAGCTTCGAGCAATTTAAAATTGTTCTCCTGGTCTTCGGCAATTAAAATAATTTTTCCGCTTAGTTCAGGCATATTTGTAGTTGTTTGTTGACTAACTTGTAATGTTGGTTTTTTACTATTAGTTAAAACAGGATGGCTAAAATAAAAAGTGGAGCCTTTGTCAGGTTCTGATTCATACCATATCCGGCCCCCCAGAGTTCGACAAGGTTTTTACAAATTGCCAGTCCAAGTCCAGTTCCACTCTGCAGTTTTGTCTTGTCTTCTAATTTTATAAAATGTTCAAAGATCGTATTACCGGTGTATGATGGAATTCCTATACCGGTATCTTTAACAAAAAATACAATCTCATTATTAAAATCATAAATACCAAATTCTATACTTCCAATATTAGTATATTTAAGAGCATTTAATAACAGATTGGTTAAAACCTGCTTAATTCGGATCTTATCTGTATTAATAATGAAATTTTTAGATATTTTATCAATGGACAAAATAAGTTTTAGATTCTTCCTTTCAGCTTCAGAAGTGAAATTCTCATATAATTCAATCATTAAATCATGCAAGTTGACATTATAATGATTGAGTTCCATCTGGCTGGCCTGAATTTTAGAAAGGTCGAGTACATCATTTAGTAATTCGAGCAAATATTTACTATTGCTGGTTATAATCTGGATCATTTCTTCCTTTTCAATTGCTGATAAATTCTTATCGCGTAAAAGAGAAGAAAAACCCAATATTGCATTCATGGGCGTCCTGATTTCATGGGACATATTTGACAGGAAAGCGCTTTTCAACTTATCGGATTCTTCGGCATTTATTTTTGCTTCTTCAAGCTCTTGTGTCCTTTCTTCTACAAGCGATTCAAGCTTATTTCTATGTTTAAAAAGTTCGACATTTTGTGTAGTAATTAATTTTTTTTGCTCTATTAAAACGTGATTGGTACTTTCAATGATTTTCGCCTGAGCTATTATTTCTTCTTTCTGATGGGAAACCTCCTCATTTTTTTCTTCTATAACCACTTTAAATTCATCCAATTCGCGGGTTCGCTCATTAAGTTTGCTTTCTAATTTTCCTTTTTTCTTTAAAAGGTCATTTATCTTTAACGTGAAATATAGTAACACAATAAGTAGTACTACAAAAATCATGAACAGAGTAAGCCGATGATTCCTCAGAAAGCTGTCAGTTTTATCCGGCACATTGCATATTATATAATAATTACAGCGGTTATCGGCCAGGCAAACAATTTTATTTAGAAAGGTTCTGTTATTATAAAAAAATAATCTTTTATTTGCCACATTCAGGAAAAATCCTTTATTGTCATTGGCTATAAAAGAAACAAAGTTGTTTGAAAAGCCTTCTTTAAAAGTTAAATGTGAGAAATGTAATTCCCGGGCGTTGCAGAAAAGGCCTAAAAATAGCCCAAATAAAATAATAACTGACTGCATTGTCCTTTTTCTCATAGAAAGTGCTTTTACTAATTTGAAAGGTACAAAAAAACAACAAACTTTAATTTTGTTTTATGAATTTTATACGTAAAATTTTCGTTTTGGATTATAAAGTTATTAAAGGCCTCTCTATATGCTGGTTTTTGAACGATTTGCAATTTTTAAACTATGCTCAAAGTTACTGTGTTACTATATAGCCCTGAGCACTTACGAAGAGTGTTTTGATCGTTTATAGAAATATCCTGGATATGCTATAACAAAGCGCAGCTAAAGCTGCAAACAAAAGAACGCGGATGACGCTGATTTAATAGATTTACGCGGATTTTGAGAGCAAAGTTTGCTAAAAAACAAAGTTTTACAATGTAATAGTATATAGAATATTAAACTTAGCAATCCGGTAAAAATGCAAATTGTCCTGAACTCAGTCATGAAGCGGGTTAAGAGGCTGTTTTGGAATTTGTAATTTAATTGTTTAAGTACTAACCCCAACCCCTGAAAAAGGGGCTATAACAGTGTAGTGCACCAGTTAGCCCTCCTTTTTAAGGAGGGTTGGGAGGTTTGAAAAAGATAATTACAAATATTTAATAATCAAATAATTGAAACTATAATATAAAATTCCAAAACAGGTTCTAAAAAAGTACTATTATTTTTTTAAATAGAAAAACCCTTTTAATTTTTCTATATAAACTTCAAAATCGCCTTCTTCAGTTGTCCATTTATTATCAGTACCAACATATTTTATATTGTCAACGGTCAATTTAAATGTTATAGTTTTTTGTTCACCTGGTTTTAAACCGACTTTTTCAAAACCCCTGAGCCTGCGCATAGGCGGGGTAAGGTTTGCAAAAACATCGCGTATATATAGCTGGACAACTTCCTGTCCTTCGACTTTGCCTGTATTCTTAATATCAACCGATATTTCGATATTATCATCCATGTGAATTGTATCCTTCCTGATTTTAAGGTTGGAATATTCAAATGAAGAATAGCCAAGCCCGAAACCAAAAGCAAATTGCGGTTGATAAGCATTAAAGCCCCAATTGTGATCGGGCAGGTCGCAAAATTTGTAGTCGTAATTCATTAGGTCGTTGGGATATTTTGGATATGTAACAGGTAACTTGCCATTTGGGTTAAAATCGCCGAAAATAACATCAGCAAAGGCATCGCCACCTTCATTCCCGGGAAGGAAACTTAATACAATTCCTTTCATGCCGGCTTCAAATTTATTGATTAAGCGTGGCCGGCCTTCTGAAAGCACAAGAATTATTGGTTTCCCGGTTGCCACGAGCGCTTTGGCCAAATCAACCTGTGCATCCGTAATATACAAATCTTCAATGTAACCGGGTGTTTCAGCGTAAGGTGCTTCTCCAAGGCAAAGGATAATAACATCGACTTCTTTTGAAGCTTTGACAGCCTTCTCAATTTCATTTGCATCATTAAAACCGGCACCTTTTATATAAACCACATTGTCTTTACCTATTTTATTTTGAATAAACCTAAGAATGGTGTTTTTATCTTTTGCGTATTCATCGCCAAGAACACCCTGCCACGAATATGTCCAGCCGCCATCGAGCGCCTGCATTGTGTTGGCTGTCGGGCCTGTAACAAGTACTTTTGAATTCCTGGACAATGGCAGGATGTTATTTGAGTTTTTTAATAAAATAATGGATTCAAGGGCACTTTGCTTTGATATCCGGCTGAATTTTTCGGATCCAAAATCGGGATATTCTTTGGGGTCACGATAGGGATGTTCAAATAAACCTAGTTCGTATTTCAATTTTAAAATTCTCCTGACCGATCCATCAATCCTGGCTTCTGAAATTTTGCCCTCATTTACAAGTTGTATTAATAAGTCCATAAACTGGTTATCGTACGGGGCAGATATTCAAATCAATACCTGCATCGATTGCAATTTTAATTGCTTCCTTGTATGAAGATGCGATATGATGAAAATACCATAACTTTTCAATATCCCGCCAATCCGACATGATGACTCCTTTAAAACCAAGTTCTCCACGCAGTACATCGGTAATCCAGTATTTGCTGCTGTGCAACGGAATTCCATTTATCTCGCCCGAATTTAATATTACTGTGTGTGCCCCGGCATCGATACATTCTTTAAAAGCCGGCATAAAATATTCCCTGACATAATATTCAGGAATCCAAACCTGTGTACGTTCATTGCCTGAGAATGGGAAACTGTACGCGATAAAATGTTTCAGGTTGGTAGTAATTTTTGTTTTGTCCGAAATATCATTATCAAACCCTTCCTGACCAACGACTTCTTGCTTTGCCATTGTTGAAGAAAGCAACACATCTTCGCCAAATGTTTCATCCAGACGGGACCATAATGGATGTTTCCCCAAATCGAGGCCCAGCCCGAAATTTAGCGGGCAATTCGAAGCCCTCATTTCGTATGCCGTTATTTCGCCTGCCTTTTCAGCTAAAGAAGGGTTCCATGTAGATGCCAACCCCAATTGATGTGGAAGAACTGTTGATCCGATTGTCAACGCTGCACCGTGAATTGCATCGATACCGTATAAAATTGGAATTCCCAGCCTGGTTTTATTGACAGCATAATCCTGGATAATTTTCATAAATTCAAACCACTCTTCTACGGTATAACCATGAGTCCCGATGTTAAACATAGAACTTAAGCCATAATCGACAATATATTTCTGTAAACTGTCTTTATCTAAGGTGTGAGGTTCTGCCTGTGGCCCCCATGACGGGCCTTTTGGATCGACACGCTTAATGAAAGTGGCAATGTCAATTTGAGCCATCTGGCCAACTTTTTCTTTAAGGGTCATTTTTTTTAATAAAGATTCTACTTTAGCGTCGATCTCCTTTTCTTTCGCTGAAATGGTTTTTTCCCGGGCAGAAACAAAAAAGCCCATTATAAGGAAGCTTAATACTATTAGTAATTTGTTCATGAGAATATATTTTAGTTAAACATGTTAAAAATTTACTATTTGCAACAGTATAAATAGGCAAACATTTTTAGTTGCTCCACTCCCACAAGGCCGGAGCACTTGCCGGTCGCGAACCTTCATGGTGTTGCTGTTGTATCTTACTATCAATATTCATGTCCTTTTGTGGTTGCTCCTTTGAATTTAGTTTATACAACCATGAAGGTTTCATGAAGGTTAAATGTGTGATTATAAAATTAATTTCCGCTAAAATATGGATTATCTAAAGAAAAAACCCAAATAAATTTTATCGGTTAAAAGAGACTGTTTTGGATTTACATAAATAACATATTGATAGCATTAAGGAATTACTTTATTAACATTCATTTTTAGTTGAAAGCAGTCCGCAGGCAGCGTAAATATCAGAACCTCGCGATTGTCGTAACTTGGTAATGATACCTTTTGAATTCAATGCATTTTTAAAAGATTCGACAGTAT
>CAVSGB010000109.1:0-12721 GCA_963726845.1 uncultured Bacteroidota bacterium
AATTGTCAGATCATGGACTCGAAACAGCTTATGCAGAAGATTATTCGCTTTCTGAAATAAATTCCATTTTCGACAAGATTAGAAATGGAATTTCATTATTGCCTTTAGAAATACTTAAATTCAGATCTGCTATGTTGCATGAATTTGGACTAATGGATTATGAGAAAGGATGGACGCAGCAATATCATCTTGGCGCATTGAGAAACAATAACAGTAGGTTATTTTACGAACTAGGCCCTGATAAAGGTTTTGACTCAATAGGCGATTTTGAAATCGGTCGCTCATTATCGAAACTTCTTGATCAACTGGATAAAAAAAATAAGTTGGCTAAAACAATAATTTATAATTTGAACCCTCGTGACAACGAATTGATAGCTACAATGCTGGGAAATTTTCAGGATGGTTCGATCCCGGGAAAAATCCAAATGGGTTCTGGTTGGTGGTTTCTAGACCAAAGGGACGGTATGGAAAGACAAATAAATGCACTTTCGACTTTGGGATTACTAAGCAGGTTTGTTGGAATGTTGACCGATTCAAGAAGTTTTCTTTCATACCCACGTCATGAATATTTCCGCAGGATACTTTGTAATTTGCTTGGCAATGATGTTATAAATGGCGAAATGCCTTACGATAAAAAATTATTGGGATCAATGGTCGAAAATATATGCTACTTTAATGCATTGAATTATTTTGGTTTTAATAAGAAATAAAATAATATGGCTCGTTTTAATCGTTTGCAGGTTTATTGCACCATTATCAGAACAGGTATGGTGCCTTTATTTTACAATAAAGATGCGGAATTGTGCAAACAGGTCATTAAAGCATGTTATAAAGGAGGTTTGCGTGTATTTGAATATACAAACAGAGGTGACTATGCACACGAAGTATTTACTGAAATCAATAAATGGGCAACAAATGAATTTCCCGAAATGATAATCGGGGTAGGTTCAGTTGTTGAAAGCGGCACTGCTTCTATGTATATACAGCTAGGTACAAATTTTATTGTGTCTCCAATATTGAACCTGGAAATAGCTAAGGTATGTAATCGTCGAAAAATAGCATGGATACCTGGTTGTGGAACATTATCCGAAATTAATACTGCAGAAGAATCAGGTGCTGAAATTGTTAAAATATTTCCAGCGAAAGAAATAGGCGGCCCTTCATTCGTTAAAAGTATTCTCGGCCCTTGTCCATGGTCAAGTATTATGGCTTCCGGAGGAGTTAGTCCCGAACCTGAAAACCTAAAATCGTGGTTCGATGCTGGTGTATCGTGTGTAGGAATTGGTACGCAATTATTTCCTAAAGCTGTATTAGAAGAAAAAAAGTTTGATGAATTAGCTTTAAAAATTAAAGAAACTCTTGAACTGGTTAATAAATTTAAAAACCAAATAACATAATTAAAATTCAAATAAAAATTAACCTGTCAGTAGTTAAAAAAAAGACCAGGCTAATATCCTAGCTTCCTCGCTGCTTAATTGAAGATTGTTTGACAATACCTTTTCTATTTCCTGGTATTCATGTTTAACATTTATGAGTAGCAGGTTTAAAAAACCAAAACCAGGTATGTCTGCATTTGTTACTATGCCATTCTCGACTTCAATAAATATTTTTATTCCACTTCCTTTATTTTTAAAGCTATTCTGAAATTGATATTTTGGGGAATAACCGAAATTCCATTCCCAGGTTGAGTATTTTTTATCTGCCAATTTTTTTATTGATTCAATTTCGTTTGATGTTAGCCCTGCAATTGTAAATCTATATTTTTTTATAAAATATTCTATTATTTGTTGCTTTAAAATCTCTATGTTTACGGGAAGGTTTGAAAGTTCGTTAAGATTTGCCACTTTGCTTCTAATAGATTTAACAGCATTGTCAGTATATATCCCATTGCTGACCCGAAGCGCCTCAGAAAGTTTCGTCAAATCTGTAGAAACTAATAATGTGCCATGATGCAGTACACGGTTTTTATAAACATGTTCGGCATTGCCTGAAATTTTTAAACCATTTACCCTTAAATCATTTTTGCCTTCTAGCCTAGCTTTTATTCCAAAGTTGCGAAGGATCTCTGTAATAGGCGATGTATATTTTTCAAAATCAATTAAATGGCCTTCTTTACCGTTTGAAATAAAACAAAAATTCAGGTTTCCTTTATCATGATAAACAGTTCCGCCTCCGGAAATACGCCTTATTACATTAATATTATTTTCTATAATATATCGTAGGTTTACTTCCGCAACTGTGTTTTGATGCTTGCCAACAATCACAGATGGCTCATCGATATAAAGCATTAAAAAGTCTTCATTGCTTTCCTTAAGAAAAAATTCTTCTGCGGCAAGGTTAAACCGGGAGTCAGTTAAATCGCTGATTATTAGAATCATTCTAAAATATCGAATTTTAGCTAATCTAATGTTTTTTTTTGTAACTTGTTTAACTTCAAAATAGAGACTAACTTATATGAGAAATATACTTTTAATACAATTTATTCTCTGATTTATGACTTTAAATAAAATTATTCCAAATCCAGCTGATGATTATATTTCTATTTTAGCTAATGATCAAGATATTAAGATAGGTGGGATTCTAAAAATGTTTGGGCAATTATTTGTTAGAAGGACTTTAAACTAGTCCACAGGTAATTTTTTATAGTAATAATATCCTTTCAGGCTCTTATTACTATAAATTTTTTACGTATATAGGTTAATTGGCCGGCAAAAAATATTCTAATAACTTTAATTTTATTCATACTTCAAACTCTCAACCGGGTTTCGATTGGCTGCACGAAATGTGCGCCAGAAAACAGTAGATAGAATTACTACAGTTACTGCAATTCCCCCAATTAAGAATATTACCATATTAGGCTGTAATTTGTATGCAAATCCTTTTAGCCACATGTTTATTAAGTAAAATGTTATTGGGCATGCGATTATAAAACTAATAGCAATTGTTCCTATTAATTTAAATGAAAGTAAACCAATGATGTTAAATGTACTTGCGCCATTTACTTTTCTGATACCAATTTCTTTGGTACGTCGTTGGGTTGTGAACGAAACAAACGAGTATATCCCCAATAGCGACAATATGATTGATAAAAAAGAAAAAGAACCTATAATTTTTGAAAGATTTTCTTCTTCTCCATAGCTATCCTTGTATTTATCTTCAACAAAAAATGAATAAAATGGAGTGTTTGGAAACTCTTTTTCCCATGATGCTTTAATAAACTTAATGGTTTCCAGAACTTTTTTGGGATTAACCCTAATAGTAAAGAAGGCAGGATAATTATTCATGCCCTGCTGGAAAACCATTGGTTTAATGTTATATTTAAGCGATTGGATATTTATATCCTTTACTACGCCAATGACTTCAATTGGGTTATTCTCGAAATGGAACACAATATGCTTATTCGCTGCTGTTTTCCATCCAAGTGTTTTTCTGGCTGTTTCATTGATCAATACCCGGTTTCTGCGTTTCCTTGATTTGTTGCTAAACCCAATCCCTTCGACCAGTTGCGCCTTAAAAACATCAAAATAGTTTTCATCAATCGAAGTTATGACCATTTCCCTTGTTTCTGAATTGACATCTTCGTAAGATTTCACCTTAAAAGCGTTTTGAAAATAGAAACCCGGGATATTTTCTGTAATCGATGCAGGACTAAAACATAACCTGGCTGATGCAGAAGTGTTTATCCTTTCGAGAAACGATTTAATCAATTGTTCGCGCTTTTCATTGTTCCTGTCCAGAGTTGAAACATCTACTGACAAAAGGTTCTTATAATCAAAACCCAGAGGATGGTTTTTAAGAAACCCAATCTGTTTGGTGATGAATATCTCACTTATTATTAATACAAGGGTTATTGCCAATTGAATAATGAAAAATGGCTGCAAATTTCCAATTGTCTTTGAGTGCTGTTGTTTTTTGAAATGGAAGATAGATTGAGGATCAAATCGTGAAATATAAAATGCTGTGTTGAATGACGAAGCTATCCCAACAATAAAGCCAAACAGAAAAATAACGGCCAAACTGTAAACGTTCATGAAATTGAGATCAATATTTCGGCCTAACAATGAAGTAAACCAGGGATTGATAAGGTTAGCGATAATCAGGGCTAAATCAATTACAATTAGCATTACTACAATTGATTCAACAACGTATTGCATGATAAGCTGCTTATGCGAAGCGCCTGCAACCTTTCGTACTGCAATTTCTTTTATGCGAAGGTTGCCCTGGTATGTGGAGAGGCATATATAATTGATAGAAGCAATTAATAATATTGCCAAAGCGATTGCCACAAGCGTCCATAAATACCCTTTTGATACTGGCGGAATTGTTTCGCCAATCATTTTATCATTGAGGTGCACACCTTTGAAAGGTTGAATTGCAAAATCAAAATATTCCCTGAATTCGGGGGATAAGTCCTGATTTTTTATTTTTTTTAGGACACTTTCTAAGGGCGATATTGCTGCACCATTTTTATTCATTACAAAAACCTGCACACTTCCTTCCCACCAACGTTGATCAAAATCTGGATAAAAATTGTACCGGATGTTACGTGAAAATAAAACATCGAAGCTTACCAATGAATTGGTAGGAGGGTTTTCTACAACTCCTGTTACTTTAATAAAAAGCGAGTCTAAACTAAAAAACAAACCAACAGGATTGGCATTCCCAAAAAGCTTTTCGGCAAATTGCTTTGTCAATACTGCGCAATTAGGTTCCTTCAATGCATTTTTTGGGTTTCCCGTGATAAAATCCCAGTTAAATATTTCTAATACTTCATGTTCTACAGAAAAACCGCGATATTCATAAAGTTGTACATTACCTGCCTTTATCGGGGCGTAACTGTAACCCCAGAAACTTCCAACAACATAATTGCTATCAAGATAGTTCTGTAGTAGAACTGGCATTGGTAATTGATTACAGGCATTATAAAATTTGTTTTTATTATCATTCTCTATCTTAATAATACGATATATATTATTGATATTTTTTTGATTGGAATCGTAAGTCATCTCATGGATCAGGTATTGGCCAATGAGTATTGCCAGTGCCATTCCGATAGATAAGCCGCCAATTTTTAGGATTGAATCGGTTTTATATCGTAATAAGTTCCGATACGCTAGTTTTATGTTAAACCAAAACATTTGTCAATAATTAGTTTATATGATTATATTGATTTCTTATCAAAATAATAAATCAGTAAACAAGTAAATTGTTCTTTATAGTTTGATGGAGTGCTGCGAGCGAAGCCTTAAAGTCCACTAGATCCACTAAAGTGAACTTTAAAGTGCTTTTATTATTTCTTAATCTATTTTATTAGCACATTTTCACATTCTCTTTATTCATACTTCAAACTCTCCACCGGGTTGCGGCGAGCCGCGCGCATAGCCTGCCAGCAAACGGTTGCTATGGCAACCAAAAATGCAATTGAACCGGCAATTATAAATACCCACCAGCTGAGATCAATTTTATATGGGAAATTATCCAACCATTCTTTCGTTAAATAATAAGCCAATGGAAATGATACTATAAGTGAACCCAGCAACCATCCAATAAACGATTTATTGATACTGAACAAAACCTCATAGGTGTTGGCGCCAAATACCCGCCTCACGCCAATCTCCTTGACCCGCTGGTTGATGAGCAATATCGAAAGCCCGAACAACCCCATTGATGAAATAATGATGGCAATTACCGAAGCCCATCCTATAATTTTGCTCCATCTGTCTTCAGTTTCGTAACGCTGTCGTAATTTCTCGTTCCAAAAATCGTAGGTAAGTTCTTTGTCGGGCGCTATTTGTTTGTAGCATTTTTTTATATGCTTTAATACTGGTGAAAGTTGTGAAGGATGGTATCGTAAAAGTATGTTGTGGCCATAATCTATAAATTGTGTACGTGTGCAAATCATAACAGGTACTATCGGGCTTCTCATATTAAAAAAATGATAATCGGCCACCACACCAATAATGGTGAAATTAGCTCCGAAAATTGAAAACGTTTGCCCAACAGGGTTTTCAATTCCCAATGCTTCAACAAATTTCAAATTCACTATAGCCGAACGATCCTTTGGGTGTTCATTGGCTTCAGAAAAATCTTTACCATCAATAAGGGTCAACCTGAGTGTTTTGATATAATCGTGGTCGGCTGCATAAATTACTACATCAACCTGTTCACCATTATCTTTCCGCACAAATCCATCCGATTCTCCGTTAATAAAATTTCGCCCGGCTAAGGTTAAATTCAATACTCCGGGATGTTCGGCAAGTAGTTTTTTTAGTAATGTTTTTTGCTCGTCTTTTTCGATCCTGTCCAGGTGTATATCAATAACATTATTTGAATCGAACCCCAAAGATTTATTTTTAAGATAATTAGATTGCTTCACAATAAACAGGGTTAAAATAATAAGTACGATACTTAAACTATATTGAATGGAGACAAACATTTGCGATAATATATTTTTTCTACCCACACTTACTTTTTTAGCTGCCAATTGATTGGGCGTTATATTTGAAAAAATAAGTACCGGTACAATGCTTGTAATTACTACAATACATGTGTATAATAAAACTATAAATGTCGAAATTTTGTTAAAAGGAAGAAGGTTGGTATATATTTCAGTTTGTGCCAGTTTTCCGAATACGGGTATTAAAATACTGCAAAATAAACCTGCAATATTTAAGGAAAAAAATGTTATGATAAATGCTTCGCACAAGAAAACAGAAAATATATTTTTCCTGTCGGCCTCCATTGCCTTACGTATGCCAACATCGCCAATACGTTGTAAATACTGGCCAAGCGACAATATAGTATAATTGCTGATGGCGATTATTAAAATGAGCAAACAAATGGTAATCAAAATAGTGAAATTCTTTTTATCCACCGATTTTTCGAAACAGTTGTGAATATCACCTGCCAAATAAGTTTCTTTCAATGGGAGCACGAACGGAACAAAAGCATCGCTTGTCTTCACCAGTTCATTATTATCCTGCATTGATTTTACTTTCGATTGATAATAATTTGTAACGGTTCTGTTTACATTCCCAGATGCTGCCTTAGTATCGGCATTATTTTTTGTTAAATAGTATATTGATGTATATCCAAAATCATTATCGCATCCTCCAAAGTTCCTGCCACTTTTTGCAGATATAACACCATCGAAACTGATGCTCGAGTTTTTTGGAATGTCTTTAATAACCCCTACCACTGTGAATGGAGTATTGCCAAACGCTAACAGGATATTTAACAGTTTTACCCAACAAATCGGCATAATTTTTATTTTTAGGGAATATTTTATCAGCAAGTTTTTGCGAAAGTACCACCTCGTTTGGATTGTTGAATATTTGCAAAGGGTTGCCTGCCAGAAATTCGAAACTGAACATTTCGAAAAAATCGTGGCTGGCATATCCCATATTTATGTCGTAAAAATTATCGTTATAATTTAATAGTTGTGTAAAAGCAAACCGGTATTCACCGCATTTTTCAATTTGTGGCACTTCTTTTTTAAGCACGTCAATCAATTGGGGTTCAAACCTTACTTCTTTTTGTGTCCCATTTTGGTATTTAAGGGTATAATTTATCCTGTAAATACGGTCGGCATTTTTATGAAAATTGTCATAATTTTTTTCTTGTATTACATACATGTATATTATCAAACAACAGGCAATAGCAACTGATAGCCCGAAAACAGTGATTATATTGTTTACATAGTTTTTTCTGATATTCCGTATTGCATAAATAAAATTTGTCTTCATAATTTTTATTATTAATTAAAAAACAGATCGCTTACCTGAAAATATCAGGATTATTTTGAACAGTCAATATTTACAGGTTTCCCTGCTATTTTATAATTACTGAAAACTGCTTTGCACATTTCACTGTTGTTGTGGCTGGACACTGCAAAACCAACGTAAACATCTTCTTTTAAAGAAATTGTAATATTTCCCATAGATGCCCAATTGTTGCCATCGGCTGAACAATAATAATTAATCGTATTTCCTTTTCGCGATAGTTTTACCCAATAAGGTGCTTTAATATTTGGTTTGGCATCGCCATTTTCTGTAGGATCGTTGTTGTTGAGCCTTTGGTTTACTGCTATCCCATTTTTATTGGTAACGCAAACAAAAAATGATTTAGAACCACAATTTAACGATTCGCGCAACATAATGCCAGCTTTTGCCCATTCATCAATTGCTTCAAACGATTCAACTTTTGTAACCATTTCGCAATCGCCGCTCAAATATTGATAGGTATATCGGAAGCCATCAAAGCTATTCCAGATGTCATTTCCTGATGAATTAATTATTATCTTTTTATTTAAACAAGAAAAACTGCCTTTTAAAATGAAATTTCCTAAATCGTTTGAAAGCCATGGATAACACGAATCTGATGAGCTTTTTATGGTAACAACTACTCCCGCTTTATTTGAGATGTTTTTTCCATCGCTAATTGTATAATTAAAACTATCGGTTTGCAACGAAAGTGAATTGGCTTTGTATATAAATTTATTTTTAGATAATTTTAATTCACCAAATAATGGCCTTGAGAAATCTTTTATATAAATCGAATCGCCTTCCGGATCTTTATCATTATCCAGCACATTTATAAAAATACTTTTACCATTATATGCCACTAGTGAATCGCGGTTTGCAACAGGTGGCAGGTTTTTGTTCACTGCAATAACAATATAAGCTTCTTTTGATTTACGGCTCCCATCTGTTATTGAGTAAGCAAAACTATCAGTTCCTATAAAACCTGAAGCAGGGGAATAAACTACAAGCTTGCCATTTTGCTTTACAGTGCCATGCTTTGGTAATGATATATGATATATGGAAAGAGTTCGGCTTTCGTCAATTGATTCATCATTTGTTAATGGCAATATTTTAATTTTCTTGCCTTCGACAACACTGGTATAATCGCGAATTGCTTTGGGTTTCTGATTATTGAGTTGGATTATTCCAAAAATTATTACTTGTAATACAACAAAAGCCAATAAAACCTTTAAAAGGTGAAACCTGAAAAATTCTCTCGCGTTCATAGTTATTAAGTTTAGTAAATAGCTTTTTATATAAATTATGAAAATCCATATATATTTAATATTATATCAATTTTATAGCAGGCAATTTTTATAAAAGCCATTATAACAATCTTATCTACTTATATATCAGACTCCTTTTAGAAGCTGGATATGTTAATCATTTACATACTCATATTTCAGCGCTTCAACTAGGGTTCGGCGTGCTGCTATGCTTTATCAACCCCTAAATTACCTAAAGGGGACTTTGAAGAACGTTTATTGTTTTTAAATTTATTTCATTAGTACATTAGCATATTTTCAAATTGGCACATTATTTTTATTCATATCTCAAACTTTCCACCGGGTTACGTCTTGCTGCCCGCCATGTCTGCATCAGTACTGTTGCAATGCCAATGAAATAAGCCAGTAATGATGAAATTACAAATATTGGCCAGCTAATATTGGTTTTGTACGCAAAATTTTGTAGCCATCTGTTCATAAAATAATATGCAAAAGGCAGCGCAATTATGCATGCAATGCTTATCCAAATTAATATATCACTTAATAATAGCCATATTATATCATTATTTGAGGCACCATTGACTTTCCTGATACCAATTTCCTTTGTACGTTGATTGATGATAATCGATGTTATTGCAAATAATCCCAAACACACTATTAAAATGGCAAATAGGGTAAAAAGCCCGGTAAGTTTGGTTTGAATAAATTCCTTCCTGTAAGCCTTTCGATACGTGTCGCTTAAGTATTCGTACTCGAAAGGATAATCGGGTGCCAATTCAGCCCACAAATTATTCAGAAAACGAATGGCTTCGGTATGATGGGACGTATCTATTTTAATCAGGTAATATGTCTGAAATATACGCTGTTGCATAAATGCATAAGGTTTAATTTCCTGCCTGAGGTTAGTGAAATGAAAATTCCTTACTACTCCAACAATAGTTCCTCCCTGAAAAAAGCCAGGCATAAAAAATTTTAGTTTAAATGGTTTTCCAATTGCTTCTTCAGGTGTCCAACCCAATCTTTTTACTGCAGTCTCATTTAATATATAATCCTGATAATGGGATTTTTCATTATATGTCCTAAAGTTATTTCCAGCAATCATTTCAATGTTAAAGAAGTTGAAAAAATTATCTTCTACCGGAAGAATGAATATTGAGTTTTTTAAGGATGTATCTTTTACTCCTTGAGTTTCGAAACTGCATCCATCCATAGTTTCGCCGGAAGGTTCTTCCATGACCGATGTAAAGTCTCTTATCAATGGGCTTTCAAATACTTTTTGCCTGAAAATGTTATTAATAGAGCGTGTTTCCCAGTTAGCATTATTCATCATAATAATATCATCGTTCATATTACCCATACTATGCCCCAAAATGAATTGCTTCTGTTTGTAAATAACAGTTGCAGAAAACATAAGCAGAATGGCCATTACAAACTGCACAGTTACCAGCAAGCCACGGGACGAAAACGCCCAACGTTTTGTATATTTGGCTTTGCCTGTCGACTGTATTCCCATCTGTTGCATTTTCCATAAATGGAACAAAAAAGGAAGACAGCCGGCGAATATTGTAAAAACAAGCATCGCTGCAACTATTGGCCAAACAGATAATAAATCGCGGAACCCATGAGGCAAGAGATGGAAACCAATAATCTGGCTAAGATAATTATTGAATAAATCTGAAAATAAAAAGCAACAATTTAATACAATTGCCGTGCAAATTCCAGACTCAAATACACTTTGGGTTATAAGGCGGAAATATCCAGAACCGATGATTGCCTGGACATGAATTTGTTTTTTAAATTTAATTACACGGACATTATTAAGGTTATAATAATTGACCCACGCAACCAGCAATACAATAAAGGCTACAAAAATGAAAAGATAGACTTCTGTAATGTCGCCGTTGGGTTCAATTTCCCTGTCTTTGTGAGAATATAGATGGATGTCTGTAACATTCTGCAAAAATGGTTTGAAATGTTTACTATTTTCTTCATTTTCAAATTTTCTTATAAAATCAGTCATTCCTTTCAATATATCAGTGGGCTTGGCTCCTTTGCGCAATTTCAGATAAATGTAAGCCCAATAAGGGTTTGCTTTAGGGTCGTTGTAGGATTGTAATAAATCGAAATGAAAGTGAGTATTTGCAGGCAAATCCTTGAAAACTCCTTTTATAGTATTGGCAATCATTATCGAATCTTCACCGATCATTATCGATTGTCCGACCGGATTGTCTTTTCCAAAAAGTTTATAGGCCAATGATTCAGATTAATACTACGGTTTTTGGCTGGTTTAAAATTTTCTTCGGATTGCCACTTAGTAATTCGATACCAAATGCTTCAAAAATATTGGAATCTGATATAAAAAACTGGTCAACATATACTTTTTTATTTCCTGTTTTTACTGCAGTATGACGGTTAGGGCTTATTCTGACAAATTCTTCAATCTTTGGAAAACTGGCTGGCATTTGACCAACCCACTTTTCCCAACATCGGGCAAAGTGGCCTCTGTCGCTGCTCCAGTTGGTTTCGAAAGTTAAACGGTACAACCTGTCGCAATTTGGCAAATGCTTGTCGTAACTAAGCTCGTTCTTTACCCAAACAGCTATAATAATGGAACAAGTAAGCCCCAATGATAATCCTAAAATATTAATCAGTGTCAGCCATTTACTGCGAAGCAAATTTCGATATGCAAGTTTTAAATTCGTTATCATAATAAATTCAAAATTTTAATTTTATTCATACCTCAATGCCTAAACTGGGTTGCGACTGGCTACTTTGCCAATATACCAGAAATTGGAAACTGATATGAAGTATAGCTGTTATAGCCTTATTTGGCAAATATTTGGATTCGATTTTTCTCTATTATTTTTATTGCATTTGCTCAACTTGTTCATAATTTCAATCTTTTAATATTCTCGGTTCATTCTGTTGTTTATTTAAAATAGTACTCATTTTTATGTACTTTTGTTATAAAATAAATTGCTATGACGTTAATTAAAAGAATAACCATCGAACCTGGAAAGCGAAGCGGGAAGCCCTGTATAAGAGGCATTCGGATGACTGTTTATGATGTTCTTGAATATTTGGCTTCAGGAATGAGTTTTGAAGAAATACTCGAAGATTTCCCTTTTCTTCAGAAAGAAGATATTCTAGCTTGTTTAAGTTACGCCGCAAATAAAGAAAAGATTGAACTTTTTGCCCAATGAAATTACTTTTCGACCAAAACCTTTCGCCTTTTTTATCAATATACTTTAAGGATGCTTTTAAAGGTTCGTTGCATTTACAAGATATAGGGCTTGATGTTTCAGACGACCTTTTTGTATGGGAATATGCAGGGAAAAATGACTTTACCATTGTTACCAAGGATAGCAACTTTAATAATTTGATTGCATTATTTGGTTTTCCGCCTAAAGTAATTTGGATACGAAGAGGAAATTGTACAACGAAGCTGATCAAAGAAATAATTTCGGAACATATTGATGTAATAACAGCGTTTATTAATGATACAGAAAATGGCATACTTTCAATTTTTTAATGTTTAATCTTTTTTAAGAGATTTTCACTCACATCTGGATAGTTTAGCTCAATCACTATTCATACCTCAAACTTTCTACCGGGTTTCTGCTTGCTGCGCGCCAGGCTTGCCAGCTGACTGTTAATAAAGTAATTATTAAAGCAATTAACCCTCCTTCAAAG